>JBAXZS010000225.1:0-4265 GCA_041670175.1 Sphaerochaetaceae bacterium
GGTGATTTTTTTTATATCACTATAGACGGAGGGGTCTGCCATCTTGGCCTCCAAGGCCTCGATTTTGTTCTGAAGGAGCCCGTTTTCCTTTAAAATCTGGTCGCATTGCCTTTGTAATGACACAATCCTATTACGGATTTTGTTGTTCTGCTTATAGGACGAGGCACCGGTCGCCTCTTCCTTTTCTTTCTTTTGTGAGTTTGCTTCCTCATATTTCTCCTTTTCATTGAGCTTGTAGGAGAAGTAGCTGTAATCGCCTTCAAAGAACTCGGGTTCCGCCCCACTGGAAAGATAGAGTATCCTGTTGGCGATATGTGATATGAAATAGGTGTCATGGCTTACGAACACCATTGTCCCGTCATAGTGCCTCAAGGCATCAAGAAGCATCTGTTTTGCGTTGATGTCCAGATGGTTGGTCGGCTCGTCCAGGATCAGGAGGTTTACTGGATGAAGCAAGATCTTGAGCAACGCCAGACGAGAACGTTCGCCTCCTGAGAGCACAGCCACGCTCTTGAACACATCGTCCCCGCAAAAAAGGAACGAACCGAGATATGTACGTAGTTTGGGTATATCGGCGGTAGTGGCAATGCTTTGCAGTTCCTCGATTACCGTATTCTCCTGATTAAGCGTTTTCTCGGTATCCTGGGCAAAATAGCCGATGGTCACCCCGCTGCCATAACGAATGGTTCCTCCATGGTCTGCATCGAGCCCCACCAGCATTCTTAGAAGGGTGCTCTTTCCTGCTCCGTTCCTTCCTGTGACCGCCAGGCGGTCCCCCTTGTTGACCATGAAGGAGAGGGATTCGAAGATCTCAATTTTGCCGAACGACTTCGAGAGCTTGTCCACTATGAGGACATCGTTACCGCTGTGGGGGGCCGGGGGGAAGCAGAATTCCAATTGCTTCAGATGGGAGGGAATCTCGACCACTTGGATTTTCTCAAGTTGCTTGATTCGGCTTTGCACCTGTTTGCTTTTCGTCGCCTTGTATCGGAAACGTTCGATGAACTGCTCGTTTTTCTGAAGCATTTCTTGTTGTTGCTTGTAGGAAGCCTCCAACTGCTGTATCTCCATCTCCCGTTGTGTTTGATATTGACTGTAGTTGCCGCTATAACGGGTGAGCTTGCCCTGGAACAGCTCGAACACCTCGTTGACCGTATCGTCAAGGAACCCCTGGTCGTGGCTTACTATCAGGACACCGCCATGGTAGAGTTTCAGAAAGTTCTTCAGCCAGACGAGAGCCTCTATGTCCAGATAATTGGTCGGCTCGTCCAGCATCATGATGGTGGCGTTCTCCACAAGGACACGTGCCAGTGCGATTCGCATCTGCCAGCCGCCGGAGAACTCCTTGCAATCACGGTGCAAGTCTTCCACGCTGAAGCCAAGTCCCAAAAGAACCTGCTCGATTTTCTCCTTGCGGTTATAATAGCCGCTGGAGAGCAATTCCTCTTCTATTTCGTGAAGCCTGAGCAAGAGATGCTGAGTTTTGTCCTGTTCCCCAAGATTTGCAAGTTTTTGTTCCAGAAAGGATTTTTCCTCAAGAAGTTTTCCAAAATGCTCATATCCCTTCTCCACCTCGGCGTATACGTTCTGGCCTTCTGGGACAATGTCACTTTGGGGAAGATAGGCCAGGGTCAGGCCCTTGGTCATCGACAGTTGCATGCTGTCACTGCTCATCAGGCCGGAGACCACCTTAAGCAGGGTGCTCTTGCCACTGCCGTTACCGCCACAGAGGGCGGTGCGGCTTATATCTGTAAGGATGAAAGAAACATCATCCAGGATGTCTCGGTCTCCAAAGGCCAGACACAGGTTCTGTACCTGAAGTGTAGCCATCTAATTTCTCCTTGTTTTGGGTGTTGCTATGTGCTGAAATTGTCAGTATTATTACCTTAGCACACACATTGACAGAGTGACAACAGGAGGTCCTTTACATGCTTTGTCTTACTTTGACGGAAAGTACTATTGATGAGGACCTAGCCTGTGTGGAGAGAAATCGCAAGTACATTGACCTTGCAGAACTCCGCGTCGATTTCCTGAAAACAGAAGAGCTTGGGAAGGCTATTGACTTCCCTGTCCATGCGAAACTACCTGTCATCCTTACGTATCGTCGGGTTTGTGATGGAGGAAAATGTGCATTAAGTGAGAAACAGCGGCTCTCGACCTTGTTTTCCCTGGCACAGGGGAAATTCTCCTATGTGGATATCGAAGATGATGTCAAGAAGTCCGAGTTGAAGTTCAAGAGTCAAGAAGGGGAGAAGAAGATAGATTTCGAGGCTCAGATGAAATCCCGAAATATCAAGATCATCCATTCATTCCATGATTTTGAAGGAGTGCCTGCGGATATCTTTGGGAAAATCTCCAAGCTTGCCTCAAGGGGGGGGATTCCCAAGGTTGCGGTCACCCCGAACAACATGCTTGATGTGATAACCTTGTTCCGTATTCAAGAGGAACTTAAGGAGATAAAGGACAAGATCATCATTGGGATGGGGCCTTGGGGTGTCTGCACCCGTATCCTGTATAAGAAATGCGGCTCGATGCTGAGCTTCTGTACCGAGGTCCCTTCTGCCATCGGGCAGCTCTCGCCTAAGGAAATGAAGGAGTTGTATCATGCGGACAAGGTTGATGAGCAGACCCATGTGTATGGAATCATCGGCAATCCTGTGCTTCATACATCCAGCCCGCTGATTCACAATCCCGGGTTTGCTGCAATCCATTACAATGCAGTGTATGTCCCGTTCATGGTTGATAGCGTCCGTGCATTCTTCAAGCTTGCCGAAATGATTCATATCTATGGTTTTTCAGTCACCATCCCTCATAAGAGGAATGTCCAGCCATATCTGGGGAAGATTACCCGTGAGGTCAAGCAGATAGGTTCCTGCAATACGGTGGTAAGAATTCAGAACATGTGGAAGGGAATCAATACCGATTATTATGGTTTCTTGGCCCCGATCTCTGAGCTTATCGCTAATGGAAAAATCAAGAGCGCCTTGGTCATAGGCGCAGGAGGGGCAAGCAGGGCAATCATATGGGCATTGCGCAATCATGCGGTGAAGGTGATTGTGGTCAACAGGACTTTCGAACATGCCAAGTCGATTGCCGATGAGACAATGAGCACTTGCGACAGCCTTGACCATATTGGTTCCTATAGCGGGAAAGTCGATCTTGTGGTGCAGACCACCAGTGTGGGCATGGTTCCCGATGAGAAGGAGGATGCAGCCAAAGGGTATCTTTTCTCCGGTAGTGAGATAGCTTATGATTTGGTGTACCGTCCCAAGGAAACCGTTTTCTTGCGTCGTGCCGAAAAAGCGGGTTGCAAGACCATCGAGGGATCCCGGATGCTGCTGGAGCAGGGAAAGCTTCAATTTGAAGCTTTCACCGGCTACCATTACCCCTACTGGGTGAAACCCGAACTCTAGCTCATTGCTTGGTGAACACCATGACTCCACTCTGCCCCGCCACAATCAGGGTCATTGTTGTCTGCCCCTCATTGAAAGATGCGGTACCTCCCTTCACCCCTCTCCGTTCCACAGAAAAACCATCTTGCCCATCATGAAGCAGATAAATAATATCTGTACTTATTCCTGTGGTGGCTGACGAGGGGAAAAGGGTCAGAAGCAGTTTGCCATTCTCGCTGTCCCCGTTGAATACCGCCGAGGCTACACTGCCTCTTGCGTAGGCATAGTTCTCATTAGCAACCCAGCTTGTTTGTTGCAGCCTTTTGAGGTCGTCATCCTCTTTTTCAAACATCTCTTGATAGCAACCACTGCACCCTAGAACAATCGAAATACCTAAAATGAACATGAACAGGCATCTTCTCATCTGTCTCTCCTTGCAATTCAGTTAAAGTGAAAATCGAGGACAGCTCAATTGAATAATAAAGATGAAGAAATACCTGACATCGCTTGCAATGTCCTTTTATTGCTTTTGTTTTCTTACTTGGTTTGTCCCAGGATGCCTAAAAAAGGCAGTATTTGAAGAGTCTGACCAAAAAAACCTTGCTGACGGGAATGATCTTTATCTCCAGTGAAGGCATGATCTGGGCCTTGAGCATCGCTTCCTTGTCAACGGTGTATACCAGTTCCAGTGGTTGTACCATCACATCCTGGTCTGCGAGTTGCAGAAGAAGAGCCATGTTTGGTTTGCCTATAGCCTGACGGCAAAGAGCCAGCTTGCCTTGGTAATCGAAACCTCCTGCCTCTATGGAACCATTGACCACCTGATTGGCTATCTGGCTTTTGTCCAAAATGAGTTTTTGCTCAAAACGTGAC
>JBAXZS010000226.1:0-4200 GCA_041670175.1 Sphaerochaetaceae bacterium
CTTTTTTGTTTTTTTCTTGTTGCCGAGAACTCACCGCTTCGCTTTCTTCTTGAACCAGGTCTCTTCGCGGAAAGACGATGCGCAGGTCGTGTTGTGCGCTTGTTATTCACCACAGGTTTATATCCATGCTCGCTAAGCAAATGCAGACTTGCAGCCTCCACCTCATAATTTGAGGGGGTCATGGGACTGATAAGTACTTTTATCTGACGATAGGTTTCCCTAAAGCGTTCTTCAGCCGTAAGTTCCTCAGAAGAAAAAACAATGAGGGGATCGACGAGGGCTACAAGCATGTCTGCCAGACTTACCTCAGGTCCCTTGCCATTCTTAGAAAGAAGCACCTTTTTATCCAAAGAACGGAGGCTTTGCTTTTCCTTTTCATATTTGCAATAGATACTGAAGCAGGGAAGCATATAGACAAGAAGCTTGTAACGTCCCAAAGCAGTGAAAATCTCACAGCAACGGCCACTTGCAAGAATCTTGCTCACTTCCTCGGTCAACCGACTTGTTGAAGTCCTTGACAACTCGTTGCTGTACTTGCGGATGGCCATGCAAATATTCATTCTCAACCTGAAACCCGTGGTGACAGAGTACTTGATGGCACGAATCATCCGTACAGGATCCTCCTCAAAGGAAGTATTCAAGTCGATTATGGAGGTAATCCTCTTATGCTTGAAGTCCTCCATTGCATGGTTGAAATCAAGCAACTGCCCATTACTTGGATCATAATATAATGAATTGATGGAGAAATCACGACGCTTCGCATCCTGGTCGACCGAGCCAAACACATTATTTGACCCATCGGTGGTATCGCTTCCACTACGGAACGTAGAGACCTCGAGGATCTTGTTATTAAAAACCAGATGGACAAGCTTGAAACGCTTGCCGATAATTCTGGCATTCCAAAACAGACGTTGGATTTGTCTCGGGGATGCACTGGTGGTGATATCGAAATCCTTGGGGACAAGGCCCAATAGCAAATCCCTTACGGCCCCTCCCACAAGGTATGCCTCAGCACCACTGGCTTGAAGTTTACGAACAGCCCAAACAGCATCCCTGTCAATCATCGCAGGATTGATATGATGCTCATTCGGGGTATATATATTTGCAAAAGCAACACTTTTGCCTCTTTCGTCTTGTTTATATCGTACTAGCATAGAGCTCTCAATAGTAAAATTTGCGCGTATTGCAGTTAACGCGTGATTCGTTATACAATTTGTACACTAATTAGCATAAAAACACAACAGGAGTGCAAACATCGTGGGTTCAAGCAAAATTATCGAGCCTAAAATCCTCAAAGGTTTCAGGGATTCCCTTCCTGAAACAGAAATTAAGAAAAAAGCAATCATTGGAAAATTGGAAAAACATTTTTCAAGTTATGGTTTTGTGCCTATCGACACCCCTGTGCTTGAATATACCGAAGTACTGCTTGGCAAGGGAGGAGGAGAGACCGATAAGCAGATTTTTCACTTCAAGGACAACGGTGAGCGTGATGTTGCCATGCGGTTCGACCTGACCATTCCCTTCGCAAGGTTCCTGGCAGCCCATTTAGGTGAAATCGCCCTTCCCTTCAAGCGATTTCACATTGACAAGGTCTGGCGGGGTGAGAATCCTCAGAAAGGCAGGTTCAGGGAATTCACCCAATGTGACTTTGACATCGTCGGGGTGGATAATGCTGAAGCGGACTATGAGATCCTTTCCATGATGAACAGTTCTTTTGAAATGCTTGGAATCAACGGTTACACTTTTTGTGTAGCCCATCGTGGTTTGTTCAATGCCTTTTTAGCTCATCTCGGACTGGAAGTTTCCAGTATTGAGATTCTCCGCATTGTTGATAAGTTGAGGAAAATCGGCAAGGAAGAAGTAAAACAGGAATTGGTTGGACTGATAAAAAGTGAGGAAAAAGCCGATATGATCATTTCCTTTATCACCAAGGATGACCCGAATGAAAGTTTTATTGCGACCCTCGACAGGCTTTCCTCGCTTTGTGGAGGTGAAATCGAGCATACTTCAAGAATGAAGAGGATCTATTCATATTTGCAAAGTGCCGGTATCAGCGAACATTTCACGTATGACCCCTCCATCACCCGTGGTCTGGACTATTACACAGGCATAGTATATGAGACCTTCCTGGATGATCTTCCTCAGTTTGGTTCGGTCTGTAGCGGCGGCCGATATGACAACCTTGCTTCCCTTTATGTCAAGGAAGTGATCCCAGGTGTCGGGTCGTCCATTGGCCTTGACAGGCTTCTTGCCGCCCTTGCTGAATTGGGCAGCCCCCTTTTGGGGCAATCCTCAAGTGCCGATGTGCTTATCTTTAGCATGGACGAGTCTCTTCGCACATGGTACAATTCACTCGCAATAGAGATGAGGAAGCAAGGATTGCGTGTTGATGTCTATTTGATGGACAATAAGAAACTCTCCACCCAGTTCAAGTATGCGGAGACCAACCATATCCCCTTTGCGCTTACTTGCGGCTCGAATGAACATGATGCTGACAAAGTGTCATTGAAGAACCTTCTGACCCGAGAGACTCACCCAATGATTACCCTCTCTGAGGCGGTAGGAATTATTCAAAAGGAAATTAATTGATTGATATGAAACAACTGCCGGTGTATAAAAACCGGCAACAAATTCTGGATGCGCTAAAAGACCACCAGGTCATCATAGTCGAAAGTCCCACCGGCAGTGGAAAGACAACCCAGCTCCCATTGATTCTCAAGGAGGCGGGATATTGCGATGCGCTTTGCGTCGGTATTACCCAACCGAGAAGGATCGCGACTTTGTCCGTATGTGAATTCATCAAGAAACAACTTCATGATGAGGATGGGTATGTTGGGTACAAGATGCGATTTACCGACACAACAGGGCCAAACACCCGCATCAAGATAATGACCGATGGAATCCTCCTGATGGAGCTCAAGGCGGACGCCCAGCTTTCCAATTATGGAGTGATAGTAGTCGATGAGGCCCATGAGCGCTCCTTGAATATTGATTTTATTCTGGGGTTGCTCAAGAACCTTCTGATTGTCCGGCCGGACCTGAAAGTAATCATAAGCAGCGCCACCATCAATACCAAGGTATTTTCTTCTTTCTTTGATGAGGCCCCCATCATCAGTATCAAGAGTCAGATTTTTCCTGTTCAGGTTATTTACAAGCCTCTTTCAAGCAACGACATACTTATCCAGATAGATACCATTGTGCAACTTGTAAAAAAACAAGCTAGGGAAGCCAAGGGGGATGTTCTGGTTTTCATGTCCGGGGAATTTGACATTACTCGGACAGTAACTGCGCTTTCTATCGCAGATCCGGAGCAAAAACTTATCATATATCCCCTGTATGCCCGTCTGAGCAAGGAAGAGCAGGAATCGGTGTTCACCCCCACTCCCCCAGGCAAGACAAAAGTGGTGATTGCGACCAACATCGCTGAGACATCGGTCACCATTGAGGGGATAACCATGGTCATCGACTGTGGTATAGCCAAGATAAATTTTTACAACCAAAAGGATTTTACCAGCAGCCTTGTTCCCCTGCCAACTTCTAAAAGTAGCGCTGAGCAGCGTAAGGGAAGAGCAGGAAGGACCTCCAGTGGTATTTGTTATCGCCTTTACGCTGAAAAGGACTTTGAAAGCCGTTCCTCTTATAGCACTGAGGAGATTTTGCGAACAGACCTGAGCGAGGTTGTGCTTCGCATGAGTGATTTGAAAATATACGATTATGAGCATTTCCCCTTTATCACCAAACCAAAGAACAGCGCTATTCTCAGTGCTGAAAACACATTGCGCTTTATCGGGGCAATAGATGAAAAACGGCAACTTACCAACATTGGAGAGCTGATGTGCCGCTTCCCTTTGCTTCCCCGTCACAGCAGGGTTATTGTGGAATCCTTGATTCATTATCCCGATGTGCTTCAGCAAGTCCTGGTCGCTGTTGCCTTTATTTCCTGCAAGACTCCTTTTTTGTTCCCTGCAGGGGAAGAGGATCTCGCACGACTTGCCCAACAGAATTTTGCTGACAGCCAATATGGTGATTTCGTAACCTATCTGCATGTGTTTGAACGATATACAAAAAATGCCACCAATGAAGAAAAACAAAAATTCTGTATAAAATACTACCTTGATTATCAAAGCATGCAGGAGATTGTGCATGTAAGCGAGCAACTTGGACAGATTTGCACAGATATCGGTTTCACGCTTTCTGGCA
>JBAXZS010000227.1:0-4124 GCA_041670175.1 Sphaerochaetaceae bacterium
CTCCTGATGGATGTGGTAGACGAGGAAGCCATAGGCATGCATGTTTCCCATAAGCACAAGGTTTTCATTGCAGACTTTTATAAATATGCGTTCGTTGGGATGCTTGAGCAATGGTTGGATGATGGCATGGAACAGGATGCTATGCAGATTATCACTCAGATTAGTATACTGATTGAAGGTGATGTGAAAAAAGCATTACAGAAGTTTGAGAGCAAATAAAATGAGTCATAAAGTGTTCTTATTAGGTGATTCAACATGTGCAAATAAAAGAAGCGAGGTATATCCCGAGACAGGTTGGGGTATGTGTTTTTACTCGTATTTAAAGCAAGGTTGGATAGTGGATAACCGTGCGGTAAATGGAATGAGTAGCAAGAGCGCACTTGCAAATGGAGTGTTTGATGCTCTTCTGAAAGATGTTTCTCCTGATGATTATGTGATTATCCAGTTTGGACATAATGAAGACAAACCGGATGAGGAGAGGCATACTGAGCCATGGTCAACCTACATGGATAATCTTGCTTATATGGCAACCAAATTACAAGAAAAGCAAGCCCATGTGATTTTTATTTCCTCAATTGAACGGCGTAGGTTTGAAAATGGCAGGGAACAGGATAGTCTTCATGATTATCCTGTTGCTATGGAGCAGTGTGCAAAAGATTTGTCGATTCCCTTCATTGACATGACAAGACCGACTTTGGAATTGATACAAACTTTGGGTTTTGAAGGAAGCAGGCAGCTTTTTATGAACCTTGATCTCCATATTTGGCCAAATTTTCCTGAAGGACTGGAGGATAATACCCATTTAAGCCATTTTGGCGCCCAGACCATAGCTAAAATGATAGCCCAGAAGCTTAAGAATTTCCCTTTTATCTGCTAAGTCAAGGCCTGTTTTTTTCTGTTCATTAACAACTGTCAGACCTTAGGCTTTGTCATATCAACTTATTTCATTATTCCTTAAATAACGTTAATTTCTTGAGTTTTTTATGTAAGAAGCATGAAGAAATGTATTTTCCTGTATTACACAGGATAGGTAAAATGTAATAAGTTTTGTTACTTATTTCTTATCTTCTGACATTATTAAATGTTTGTGATATAAAATTTTAATTAAGGAATGCTTTTCCTTGTGCATGTTATAGTGTATAGTATATATAGTGACTAGGAAAAGTTACTACGTACACTCTGTGGTTTTCCTGTATAAAGGCAGTTATGGAGTTTTAGTGGAGTTTCGTTACTAAAACGGGGAGAAAATTAATACTACAAAGTCCAGTGCCGGGAAAGTGCTGGACTTTAACTTTTGGTATTGTTTTTGTCATCAAAGATGGTAGTAAAAGAGTTTCAGGTCCTCATATGTTCCATCATTGTGTTTATATCCTTCTCTAAGCGTTCCCAAGCCAATAAATCCCAGTTCTTCATATAAATGGATCGCACTGGTATTTGACGCCACCACTGCGTTGAGCTGCAAGTTGTGAAAACCAAGTCTCTTGGCGGTTCCCAAAGAATCCTGTACCAAGATTTTACCAATATGCCTGCCTCGTTGGGATTTCTCCACTGCATAGCTGGCATTAGCATTTTCTTGGCAATGTCCGATTCCATTGGGATGAAGCACGGAGAAGCCTCTCACCTTGTCTTCTTCGACAGCTACTGCGCAATAGGTCTGCGAGAGAAAGAAAATATAGGCCTTTGATTCTTCAAGGAGTTCAGTTTGAGGAAAAGCCTTGTCTGAAAGGACAATCTCATTCCAGATTGCACACATTTGGGGAACGTCTTGTTTCCCGAATGCCCTTATCAGCATGATGCTAACCAACGATTGAACCAATAATTGACCGATCGATTCATTTCCTTCATAAAGGAAGAAGTGTATTTGCGATTGTAATAATAGTCAGCCAAGGAACCTTGATTGTCATAAGGGAGGCGCTTGGTTTCTCGGCTTTGTCTTTCCTGCTCACCATAGGAAGTCCGTATTTCCTCGAGGTTTTGCCTATGATAAGTATCCTTCATAAAAATTGAGTTGATAGGACAGCGTGCAGTAAGTTTGGTGACTTTTATGTCTTTCTTGTAACCGAAGATAAGCATACATGCTGGTATGGTGAATTCAGGAAGATTCAAGAGTTCCTGCACTTTTTCCCCATTCTCCAATATATCCCCAATATAGCATGAACCGATATCAAGGGCATCGGCGGCGATAACAGCGCTTTGAGCCGCAATGATGGCATCTTGCAAACCTAGATGGAGATCCCCCCAACCGGGATTAACCCAAGGTCTTTTGCTCTTTTCCTCACAGTTTTCCCCTTTGAAATAGTCAACCCATTTTTGATAATCAGCAAGGAAAACCCATACCATGGGAGCTTTTGCTATCATATCCTGGTTGTCGCACAGCAAGGCCAGTTGGTTCTTGCTTTTCTGGTCCTGGATATCAAGCACAGAATATAAGGCCATATTGCCTGCAGTAGGGGCTCTTAAAGTGGCCATTTGAATAAGTTTCTTGTCTTCGTTCTCGATGGGTTTCTCTTGATAGGAACGGACAGTCCGTCGTGAGGTAAGTAAGGATATTGTCTGATTTTGCATAAAAAAGATTATGTATTAATTATCCATTATTTGCAATAATCTGGTAATTGTCACCTTAAGGGGGTATTATACGGGAATATGAAGAGTGTTCAGGCTTACCGCTATCGTTGGTTTATTTTGCTTTCTCTTGTGCTTTTAGTCTTTTCTGTGGAAATCCAGTGGATGAACCTCTCTCCTATGGGCAGAGTGGCAAATTCATTTTACAGTGCACACTGGTTGAACCGCAGTTTAAGCGTCACTGATTTGTTTTCTTTTATTTTCATGGGTGGTTTTGTCCTTTTCTCCATTCCCTGTTCTTATCTCATTTATCGCATTGGCATCCGTTGGGCTGCCATCAGTAGCACGGTTCTTATTGTTTTAGCAAGTTTGATTAAATTGTTGTATGTACAAGATTTTGTCATGATGGTCATTGCTCAGGTTGTTTTTTCTATTGCCCATGCGATTGTCCAGAACCTTATCACGGTCACTGTGGCTAGGTGGTTTCCCATACGAGAGCGTGGCATGGCCGTGGGACTTGTCTCTGCCTGTCAGTACATTTCCCTGAGTTTTGTGATGCTGTTTTCTCCTTACTTGATGCATGATGGTTCTTTTGTTCGCTTAAATGCCATCTATAGTATCATCAGTTTTGTATGCGCCTTGCCTTGCACGTTGATTTTTCAGGAGAATCCCCCTTCTCCTTCCTCGTTTGTGGAGCCTGCGACCCTTTCTTATTTAAAGAATTTCAAATTAGTGGATACCATCAAATCCTTAAGAGGAATTATAATTATTTTTGCGATAAACTGGGGCATTGTCATGTCTTTGCTTGTCAAGATAGACTTTATCTCAAGTCAGATGGGAATCAAGGCTCCTTCCGGTTTTTTGGGTCTGACAATGCTTTTAAGTGGTGCTGTTGGAGCGGTGGTTATTCCCTCCCTTTCCGATAGATTTAAGAAACGGAAATTCTTTTATACCCTTTGCATGGGTATGGCTGTTCCCGGAATACTGATTATGACTTTCGCTAAATCAGCTTTCATGGGGTATGTTGGTTCGGCAGTACTCGGTTATTTTGCTTTCAGTGCAATTCCTGTTGGGTTGCAATACGGAGCTGAACTTGGCACTGGTATAGCAGAAGAAGTGGTCCAGGGAAGGATAATGTTTTTTTCCCAAGCGGTTGGTGCGGTAATCTTGCTTTTTACCATGAGCCATGATGAGTTGGTGTTTAATCATTTTCTTGGTTTCTTCATTGCTCTGTTTTTTGCCTGTTTTGTCGGGAGCACTTTTCTCAGCGAATCCAAGGTGATAATCACAGAGGAAGAACGTCTTGATAAGGTGATTAACCAGGAAATTGTTCATATTGAATAACATGCTTTCTTTTTTCCTGGTATCATGAGCAAAAGCCCGACACCTGAAAAAGTGCCGGGCTTAATTCTATTTAATACGCAGTTTAGTCTTTAGGGACAAAATCAGCTTTACTTGCACCACAGAGCGGGCAAACCCAATCCTCTGGTAAGGATTCAAATGAAGTTCCCGCCTTGATGCCATTCTCTGGATCCCCTAGGGCCGGGTCATACACATAGCCA
>JBAXZS010000228.1:0-4107 GCA_041670175.1 Sphaerochaetaceae bacterium
AATCCACATCATCCATGTCCCCGCTGTGCAGCTCTTCGTATACAAGGGCATCAAGGCACTTCCCGTCTATGGTTGGTACTTACAAAAATACTTTAGAAAATATCATTTCGATATCATCCATGATACCTCACCCTGGCTCTTGTGCCAGGCCCTCAATCATGCGGCAAGACGGATGCATGTACCTGTGCTTGCCACCCACCACACCCTGATTGACAATCCGATTTATATCAAATACGCACTGAAGAGTACCGTGCTGGCAAATACCGCGCAAAGTGCTATCTGGAATATCATCTTTTTCCCATTCTTCCGTCTGGTATGGATGATAACAGCACCCAACAAGGGAACCTGCCTTCATGTCTCCTCCCATGTCCCCAACAAGGATGTGCGCTTCATCTCCAATGGCATCGACATCTCCCGCTATGACGACAGCAAACCCGTGCTCCCCCTGCCTGCGCAAATCCCAATCTCTTGGGCATCCAGGAATACCTTGGTATACGTGGGGCGGCTAGGATATGAGAAAGCTGTGGATGTGGTGATCGCATCTTTCTCTCTCGTCGTGAAAACCCATCCATCGGCCAAACTTCTCATCGTGGGGCAGGGACCCGCAGAAGAAGGTTTGAAAGAACAGGCCAGGAACCTGGGAATCAATGATTCCGTTCTTTTCACGGGCTTGATACCCAACGACCAAATAATTCAAAGCAGGCTTCTGGGCAAGGTGAATTCCTTTGTCACCGCATCATTATCAGAAAACCAGGCCATGACAGTAATTGAAGCGCTCTGCAGTGGATGCCCCGTCATTTGTGCCAGGGTTCAGAATATGATTGATCTGGTTGATAGCGATGCAGGTTGGTTTTTCAATCCTGGGGAAGAGCATTCTCTGGAAAAAGCGATGAGTGACGCCCTGGATGATCCAATAGGCAGGGATGCCAAGGCGCTTCGAGCCAAAGCCGCCCTGACCCGTTTTGATGGAAGAATCGTTACAGAGCAATTTCTTAAGTTATATGAGGAACTTCTCGAAATGAAACGCAACGGCTATTATGTGCCTGGCGGGGAGATACGGGCTTCAATGACCCTGATGAAGATTGCAAAACAAGACAGCAAGGCAAAAAAATCCACCTGACAGGATATCGCCAGATGGATTCTTGACCTAGGAAGAACTAGAACACCCGCTTGGTATTCCTTTTGAGAACCTCATCAAGTTTCTTGCTGGGATTCTGAAAACGCTGCAACATGATCATGGCCGCAATCACATAGGGCTTATAAGAAGCCTGTTTGTAAAGAGGTTCAAGATATCGGTCGAACACCGAAGCATCCACTTCACCTTCCTTGCAGGAAACACCTGTGATGTCAGCAGGAAGACAATGCAGATACAGAGCCTTGCCGCCCTTGGTGGTCCTCATCAGATCCTCAGAGCAAGTCCAGCCCTTGTACTTGGCATTATTTGCCAGGCACCGTTGCTCCAATGTCTTCAAAGCCTGCTCGTCACCCTGCTCCACAATCTTGGTCCTCTCCTCCATGATGGAGAAAGGTGCCCATGACTTAGGATAGACAATATCGGCATCCTTGAAAGCCTCTTCCATGCTGTTGACGCACTTATAGGAACCACCGCTCTTCTTGGCATTCTCCGCGGCGACCTTCTCAACCTCAGGCATCACGCCATACCCCTCGGGATGGGCAAGCACCACATCCATGCCAAAACGAGTAAACAGGCCGATGACCCCCTGAGGAACGGAAAGCGGTTTCCCATAGGAAGGGCTGTAAGCCCAGGTCATGGCGACTTTCTTACCCTTGAGGTTCTTCTCTCCCCCAAAATAATTGATGACACTCATCATATCAGCCATACACTGGGTAGGATGATCGATATCACACTGTAAGTTCACTATGGTAGGCCTCTGCTCCAACACCCCTGTGTCATAGCCTTCCTGCACGGCATCAGCGACAGTTTTCTGATAAGTATGTCCTTTACCAATGTACATATCGTCACGAATACCAATCACATCAGCCATGAAACTAATCATGTTGGCTGTCTCTCGCACCGTCTCGCCATGGGCAATCTGGCTCTTTTTCTCATCCAGATCCTGAACTGCCAGACCAAGCATATTGCAAGCACTTGCAAAACTGAAACGGGTACGGGTGGAATTATCACGGAACACAGAAACACCCAATCCGCTGTCGAACACTTTTGTGGAGATATTGTTCTCCCTCAAAGCACGCAAGATCTCAGCCACCTTGAACACAGCCTCAATCTCATCATCACTTTCCTTCCATGTATGATAGAAATCATTCAGATACATATCCTTTGTGTTAAGAGTTCTCAACTCTTCTATCATTTTCCCAATCGCAGCGTTATCTTTCATTTCTGATTTTCCTCCATTGGTCGTCACATCATATCATCGCTCATTTCATAAGTCTAGAATGCTTGTTGCGTTTTGTTGCACGAATTTCCTAAATCTTCCCCAACTCCCGTAGCACTTTCTCCGCAGTGAAAGGCCATGACCTGATCCACACACCGCAAGCGTCATGGATCGCTGTTGCGATTGCAGGAGCAGCTCCGTTGGTGGCAATCTCACTGATTGATTTGGCACCATAAGGACCATCCTTGTCATCAACATCAATAAGCACCGCCTTGAAATCCTCAGGAGCCTCATAAATCATCGGTACTCCATAATCGGTGAAATTCGCATTAAGGCAACGACCTTGTTCGTCCAGGACCATCTCCTCGCTCAACGAGTGTCCGATGCTCTTCATGACAGCCCCGTACATCTGGCACAAAGCCAATTCCGGGTTGATGGGAGTCCCTGCATCCTGGATGGCATAGAATTTCATCAGCTTTATCTGACCTGTCTCAACATTGACCGCTACTTGTGCGAAATGTGCTCCATAAGGAATGGAATTCGCCTTGGTGGTAAAACTGGCCCGTCCCATAAGCTGCCCTCGCCCTGTGCCGCTTAAGGCATCATGACTGAGTTTGCCATAGCTAAGGCTTCTTCCGCTCTTAACGCTGTACACCTCACCAGGAGCACGACAGAGGAGGTCCTCGAACTTCTCATCCATCTGAAGCGCAGCCTCAGCAAGGATGTTTGTCTTCAAGTCATCAGCGGCCATAGCGCTTGCATTGCCACTGAAGAACGTACCACTTGAGGCATAGGCTCCTGTATCGAAGGTGCAGCTATCAGTATCCCCGCTGGTCACCGTAACACAATCAAGAGGGACACAGAACGCCTCACTCATCACTTTCGCGGAAATGGTGTCAAGCCCCGTCCCCAGGTCCGCTCCCCCGCTGAAAATCTGGAAGGTCCCATCGGTAAGCAATTTCGCCCAGGCATTGGCATGATCCAGACCTGGAAGTCCCGAACCCTGCTGTATCATGGCGAATCCCTTGCCTATTTTCCACAAGGGGTCTTTTGATACTTCCCTATGACCCCAATCAATCATCTTGTAACCTGTCTCCAAAGCCTTGCCCAGCCCGCAGGAACCAACAGGCACCACATTCCCCTCGCGTCCTTCACCCAGACCCTTGAGAATCTCCAACATATACCCGGTCTCCACCTTGTTCTTATAGGCCATCTGGTAGTAATCAATACCGAGCTTATCCGCCAGTTCCGCCATGCAGGTCATAAGGCCATAGGTCCCTTTGGGAGAACCATAGCCCTGATAGGCCCCTGTGGGAGGAATATTGGTATAGTAGGTGGTGACATCAAACTTCATGTTGTCCACTTTCAAAAGCGGCAAGGTCTTGGAACAGGCATTCATAGGCACGGTAAGGCAATGATTCCCATAAGGTCCCGTATTTGCTCTCACATCCATGGAGACCGCCGTGATGGTGCCATCCTTCTTCGCTCCCATCTTCACCGTCACCCTCATGGGATGGCGGGTGCTGGTATTGATGAACTCATTCTTTCGTGTGTTCATGTAATAGATCGGCTTGCCGGTAATCCACGTGGCATACCCCACCAAATCCTCTATGAGAATATCCTGCTTGCTTCCATACCCACCGCCGACCCGCTCCTTGATCACATGGATCTTATTCTCACTCAAAGAGCATACCCAGGCAACGATGCGCCTTACATGCCAAGGCACCTGTGTGGAACAATGCATCTCCAACCG
>JBAXZS010000229.1:0-4099 GCA_041670175.1 Sphaerochaetaceae bacterium
GCTATATGCTTCACCCGTATTTCATTATTTGTAAGCTAATTAGCTATTTAGGAGTTTCATGTCAAATTTACGAAGTTTTGCGGACTTAGGATTGTCCGAACAAACCCTGAGAGCCCTTAAGGAAAAAGGGTTTGAAGAACCAACAAAAATCCAGGCTGCTTGTATCCCCCTACTTTTGAAAGATCAAGTAGATGTCATAGGACAAGCACAAACAGGAACAGGAAAGACCGCAGCATTCGGTCTTCCCATACTCGAAATTGTCGATCCCAAAAAAACAGAGGTACAGGCATTGATTCTTGCACCAACACGAGAGCTTGCTGTACAGGATGCTGAGGAGATTTCCAGTCTTAAAGGTGATAGACATTTGGAAATAGCCGCAATTTATGGAGGAGCCTCCATGGAATTGCAACTTCGAAAGCTCAGGAAGGGAGTCCATGTTGTTGTCGGCACTCCAGGAAGAGTGCTGGACCACCTTCGCCGTGGTACGCTTAAGTTGGATAGCCTGAAGTTCATGGTGCTTGATGAAGCCGACGAGATGCTTGATATGGGTTTCATCGATGACATCGAGGAAGTGCTGAAGCAGACGCCTGAGAACAAGCGAATGCTCTGTTTTTCGGCGACGATGCCCGCACCTATCATGCATCTTGCTGAAAAGTTCATGAAAAACCCTCAGGTCGTCAGAGTCAAGCTGGAGACCGTCACCCCCGTTCTTACCGATCAGATTTATTTTGAGGTAAGAGAATCGGAGAAATTTGAGGCTCTGACCAGAATCATCGACATGGAGGATAATTTCTACGGGATTGTCTTCTGCCGTACCAAGGTGCAGTGCGATGAAGTCGGACATAAGCTTCAGGACCGTGGGTATGATGCGGAGGCGCTTCATGGCGACCTTTCGCAAAAGCAACGTGAGCAGATCCTTAGAAGAATGAAGGAAAAATTGCTTTCCATTATTGTGGCTACTGATGTGGCCGCCCGTGGTATCGACATCCAGGACCTGACCCATGTGATCAACTTCTCGCTTCCCGAGGAACCTGAGGCCTATATCCACAGAATCGGAAGGACCGGCCGTGCAGGAAAGACAGGTACCGCCATAACCTTTGTGACCCCGAGGGAGTTCCGAAAGCTTTCTTTCATCCAAAAAGTCGCGAAGACGGAAATCCGTAAAGCGGAAATCCCTGATGCCTCTGATATTGTCAGCGCAAAAAGAACCAAAATCCTTAGCCAGATGACGGGAATTTTGACAGAACAAAAGGACAATAGCGTTTACGCAACCATCGCCGAGCAGATGCTTGATGGCAGAGATGCCAAGAGCGTCGTGGAAGCAATGCTTGATTATTGCTACAAGGATGCATTGGATGAATCCAAGTATCGTAATTTGGATGATGGATCTTCGTCCCGTTCTTCCTCCTCAAGGCGAGAAAGGGAGTCCTTCAGTGATGAATCCTCTGGCTATACCAGGTTGTTTATTGCCCGTGGAAAGAAAGACGGATTGGATAAGCAAAGCCTGACTGACTATCTTATCGAGCAGGTCGGAGCAAAAGACGAGGATTTCAGGGATGTGGCCGTACAGGATGAATTCAGTTTTGTATCCGCACCTCTTCTGGTTGCCGAGAGGATTCTCAAGGCATTCGAAGTGACAAATCCAGCCGAGAAGCCGATTATCACCCGTGCGAAACCGGACAATCCCAATGGACGGAACCTTTCTTCCCGAAACCGTGGAGGCAGAAGCAGACGCCGTGAGGAGGATGACTATCGTCCACGTTCCTCCGGTAGCCGTGAGGATCATCGCCCAATGCGCCGTAGCGGACGAAGTAATTCGGAGAGCAGTACCCGCAGAAGGTACCACGACTAAGAGAGAAGCCTACTGAAAACAGTGAGGTACCCCTTTGTGTTGGAGAAGATTTCGACCAAAGGGGTTTTCTTTATCACAGCAACAGAGTGAAAGCCATCCGACTTAAACCCTATGCCCTTTCTCCATGGACCAGGTGGAACATGACCTTGTAGTTCTTGAATCTAAAAGCACCAAGGATCACATAATACAAAACATAGAGCAACCACCCCTTAAGGCCTTTGATACTGCAACAACACACCCAAAAGAGTATGGTCGTCATCGATATAAGGCATAATTCCTTGTAGTTTCTTATCCCTAGGTTCCGCTGCACCACAATATCACTTAACAAGCATCTCAAAGCTAGCAGAAGCACAGAGCTCATCACCGCAGCGGTAAGATTCTTCATGATATACACGGTGACAATGGTCACTCCCAGAGAAAGAAGTATCATGATCACATCAATTATCAGCATATCCTTTTCTTTCCGCAAGGTCTTGAGGAAAGTACCTAGCATCAAGGTTGTCCGCCCCTCAAAGAGACAGACAGGAATCAAAAGCCCTAGGAATGATATCCCCATCACGTAATCAGGAAGCAAGGCGGTGAGACCTAACTCCAGAGGATAAAACAGAAGAAGCAAGGAAGTAGAAAGGAACGTGATGAGCCTCCCTGTCTGGGCAAACACCACAGGGTAATCGTTGCTTTCACTTCGTTTGAGAAGAGGAAACAACACGACCGATATCTGGTTGAGAAATTGCACAATGCTCTGGGTGGTAACCATGGCAAAGCTCACCATGCCAAACATCTCAATATTCCAATTTCGTTCGACAGCCAATTGAATGATCCCAATCAGTAACATGCTGGACACGGTTGCGAAGGTCAGCTTGTACCCAACATGAAAATTCTCTTTGGCTTCCTTGATGTTGTCCTTAAAGCCTATCCCCTTGGAAAACACAATGTCATGACAACTTATGAGGATCATCACCAAAGCGACCCCCTTGGCAAGCAAGTCGGCAAAAATCAGAGTCTTGACCGTCCTATGACCAAAAAGCAAAAGGACAATAGTAAGGAAGGCGCAAATCATCCGCTCAGTCACCAGATTATTGGCATAAGTCCTTACTCTTCCCGAGGCCTGGAGAAGAAATTGAAAATAGACTCGAGGAAGGAGCACAAGACAATTGACCCCTGCAAGCATCACCACAGTACGTTTGTCTCCCTTTCCCAAGGCAAAGCTCGCACCTAGTATGGAAAGACTGACAAACAGCTCAAAAAGGCAATACAACCAGAACTGGCTATGGAGCAGCCTTGTGTCCAATTCGGAGTAATCCTTCCCCCCATTACGAAGATAGATGCCATCAACCCAACCAAAATGGAAATACAGGATATAGGTAATATAAAACACATACAATTGCCAATACCCGAACTGGGTCACCCCCACAAGGCGAGGGATCAGGAGACCGGTAAGGGTAGA
Organism: Sphaerochaetaceae bacterium; assembly: GCA_041670175.1. Taxonomy (GTDB): domain Bacteria; phylum Spirochaetota; class Spirochaetia; order Sphaerochaetales; family Sphaerochaetaceae; genus JBAXZS01. The sequence goes on from JBAXZS010000229.1 coordinate 3,300, forward strand.
GACAGTGACATTTATAATATTGGCCAAAAGCGAGAGGGAGAATTTCTTCATCGCAGTATGCAGGTTCGTTTTCACAGAAGCATTGTGATATGAGATTCAGCGTTAGTCAACCAGGGTTTATCATCTATATCTTGAGAGATTACTACCAATGATTCTCGAGAAAAAAGACTTACTTGTTCACATGAAATGAGATAAGATGGTTTATTCCCATTTTTATAATCATATCACCCACTATAAAGACAAGGCCGGCACCCTTCAGGCAAATAAGCCAAGAACAATATTCCACCTTAAAGCTCTGATTTTGTTTTCAAATCCCTGTCCTTGGTTGCTTAGCATCAAAAGGAAACTCGGTTCCTTCCCGAATTCTTTACCAGGTAAAGAGACCGATCCGCCTCTTCTATCAGTTCTTTTTCATAGTCGGCATCGAATTCAGGGAAAGAAGTTCCCCCGATACTTACGGTGATATGAATGCTTTGTTCCCCATACGAAACCCGCTTTTCCTCGATTATACGTCGTATCTTTTCCCCAATATCACGAGAATCAGAACGAGAGGCTCCAAGCAACACAAGTATAAACTCATCACCACCAAGACGCACGATGATATCCCCCTCTCTCAATTGTGCACGGGCGGTGAGCGCTACTGTTTTGAGGACACGATCACCAATAGAATGCCCATAGGTGTCATTGACCTGCTTGAAGTTATCGATGTCCATCATCAAAAGTCCCATCGAAGTATTCTGCTTGACAGCCCTGACAAATTCCTCATGGAGACGAGCAATCCCAAAACGACGGTTGTAGAC
>JBAXZS010000230.1:0-4098 GCA_041670175.1 Sphaerochaetaceae bacterium
GAAGAAGCAAGACATTGATCCTGGTGCGATTCGAACGCGCGACCTTCTCCTCCGGAGGGAGACGCTCTAATCCAGCTGAGCTACAGGACCATTTGCGACTAACTATAGCCGGTACCAAGACAGGCTAGTTAATTTCCGTAGTTTTGTAAATAGACCTGTCGGCGATTTGTCCTCAAAGTGTCAGTCCTCGGAAGTCGGTTGCGAGTTCCCTTTCTTTTTTTATATGTTTCCTTTCCCCTGTTACAAGAAAGATGTTCAAGGTATAGCTCCATGCTACTTTTTATATATGTATGAATTACTACATGTGTTGATGTTATGCAGTAATAATAGAATAAAATTGACGAGCATTCATAGAGGATGCTATACTTGGTTCATGGAGCAGGAAAACAAATATTATGTGGTGATAATCGGAGACATTGTTGGTTCTTGGAAGATTACCAACAGGAATGGGATTCAATGTACCTTGAAGAAGGTCCTGGGAAAAATCAATGAAGCCTATGATAAGGATATCGCTTCAAATTTCATGCTAACCTTGGGTGATGAATTCCAGGGGGTGCTGGTGAATGGAGCGGTGGCCTTACCCATCATCGGACAGATTGAACAAGAGATGCTGCCCACCAAGATCCGGTTTGGTCTTGGGATCGGGAGAATAGTCACTGCCATCGACAAAAATCTTCCTCTTGGTTCTGATGGACCTGCGTATCGGAATGCCAAAGACATGGTTGATGCGATCAAGGGACTGGAAAAGAAAAGGGAGAAGGCAATTCCCTCTCTGTTGATTAAAAGTGAGGAGGATTTTGCCTCATACGATGCACTGATGAACAATATCCTGCTTTGTTGCAAAGTGCTGAAAGAACGTTGGAATAGCCACCAGAGGAAGGTGATTGCCTGTTTCGAGGAGCAAGGGAGTCAACAAGCTGCCGCGGTGCAACTTGGAATCAATCAATCAAGCGTGAGCAAAAGCCTTTCCTCCTCGAACTATTACCTGTACAGGGAAAGCCTGGGGAATGTGAGCTTGCGGTTGGAGAAAATAGTAGATGGACTTGGATGAACTTGGAATATCCACTGACTTGCTCGTGCATTGAGGCCAGACAAAGAGGTTGGTAAAGAGAGGTGCCTCATTGCTTCCTCTGATGTATGGGGGATCTCTCGAATCAATGTCCTGTCGCTCAAAATTCACAAGAGTCTTGCTGATACCGCCTTTGCAGGTATTCCCAAAAGGAAACGCTCCTGAGTTTTTATCTTAGGCGAACAGCTTGTCTATCTCTTCCTTATAGAGTTCATTGATGGCGAATCGCTTGAGCTCTTGCTTGGCACTCAGTTCCTTGCCGAGGGAGAACGGGTTGTCAATAAGGGTGAACCGGCTGATTCTTTCATAAGCTTTGAAGCCATGGGCCAGATTGACCACCGATTCTATCCAATTATTGATGAGAGCGTTTACTTCCTTCATGGTGGTGAGTTTGTTTTCAGCAAACGGTATGTCTTTTTCTTTAAGATAGGAAATGACATTCTGTCTGTTGATCACGATGAGGGCCGCGATGAACCTCTTGTCCTGTCCGACAACCACCACATTATCGATGAACTCGCTTTGCTCTATCATAGCCTCGATTGGCACCGGTTCCAGGTTTTCCCCGCCACTGAGGACTATGGTGTCCTTGGCCCGACCTTGAAGTGTGAGATTTCCCTTACCTGTCCACATCCCCAGGTCCCCGGTGATGAACCATCCATCGCTGTCTATGACCATGTCTGTCAGTTCTTGTTTCTGGAAATAGCCCTTCATCACCTGTCGTCCCCTGACCATTATCATGCCCTTTTCTCCCTCATGGCATTCTTGACCTTGCTCATTGATGATCTTGATCTGGGTGTTCCCCAAGGGACGTATCGTCCTGAGCACCGGATTGTTGAAATCCCTCACAGCAACCACCGGTGCACATTCGGTTAGGCCGTAACCGTCAAGGAGCTTGATGCCGATGGCCTCGAAGAATCTGTCGGTTTCCTCACTTAAGGCGCCACCGCCAGATACTCCACATATGAAGTTCTTTCCCAATTTCGTGGTGATTGGCTTGAAAGCAAGTTTGTCCCCGATTTTTACGAAAGGAGCAAGCAATAAGGCCTGGAGATACTTGTGAGATTGTTTTGCCGCATGGTGACTATAGGAAATGGAAAGAAAGAACTCAAAGAGTCTTCTTTGGAGCTTACTTTTTTCTTTGAGATTTTTGAACACACCACTTTTGATGCCATCCCAGATTCTGGGTACCGTCCCCATCCAATGGGGATTGACTGTACTGATGTCCCGAAGCATGATGCTTCCAATCGGTTTGGAGTAAGCGATGGTCTGGCTTTCATGGAGAGCGACATATTGCAGGATGCGTTCAAAGCAATGCCATACAGGCAAGACACTCAACCAAATCTGACCAACCTTGAAGGGAACCATTTCCCGCAGGGCCTCCAGCTGGAACAAGAAGTTGTCATGGGTGAGCATCACTCCTTTTCCCTCTCCGGTGGTTCCACTGGTGAAGATGACCGTGGCCAGGTCATCCTTATTGATGGAGTGAGCCAGTTTTTGGAGAAACAGTCTCCTTTCGTGGTGGTGTGAGCCGAAGTCAAGCAACATCTCGAAATTAAGAATCTCGACGGAGGATATCGGGGATTTCATGAAGGCTCCATCAAGGATGATGAGTTTTTCCAGTTTTGGAAGGTCCGGCTTGAGGGAGAGGACCTTGGCTGCCTGCTCAAGGTTTTCCACAAAACAAACTTTGACATTCGTGACTGAAAGTATATGACGTAATTCCTGTAATGTGGCATCACATCCACGGGGCACATCCGCACAGCCAAGGGATAGTATGGCAAGGTCCGCGACCAGCCATTGCGTGCGATTGTCACTGATAAGACCTATCAGGTCACCCCTCTGCACCGCGAGTCCATCCAACGCGATAGACAAATTGTCCACCTTTTCCTTGAGATCGTGAAAGGAAGTGGGAATGAAGGCGGTATCCTTCTCTTTTGATAACTGTGCGGTCAGGAAAGGATGTGCAGTACAAATCCGGGTGAACATTTCAACGAGTGAGTTATACATACGTATCTCCTTGGGATTAGTCTATGTATAACACATTTACATAAAATGTCAATATGTCAATAATGGCTACGGTGAATCACTTGTCTTGGTCTTCATCAAGAAGATAGTTCTCATCATCCTCGTCTTCGATTTGGCCGAGGATGGATTCCACTTCTTCATTGAGTACTTGTTTTGGAGCCCCTGTGGAATCTTGCAGCCATTTGCTGAGTGCAAGAAGCCGCTCTTTCTTTTCCAGGCAGGGACGGTTCAGGCCCTCTTGCATATCCGTAAGGATGAAGTAGGGGCATTGGTTGCATTGGCTGCTGAGCTTACAGAAGTTTATCACCTGGGAGTACCATGTAAGATTATTCATGGTTCCATGATAAATCCATTTCGTTTGTTTGCCAATTGATTTGACTTTCTATGGCGCCACTGAGTATGCTAAAGCCATTAAACAAGGGGGATCAAATGAAGCCGACAGTGGTTGTTCTTGCGGCAGGAATGGGAAGTCGCTATGGTGGGGTCAAGCAAATAGATTCAGTAGGGATGCATGACGAGACCTTGCTTGATTTTGGTATATATGATGCGAAGTTAAGTGGATTCTCGAAAGTCGTATTTATCATCCGTAAGGACATTGAGCATGATTTCAGGGAAAGGCTCTTTGACAGGATTGCCCGCAACATGGATGCAAGTTACGTGTTTCAGTCGATGGATAGTCTCCTTGATACGAAGCAGGCCGAGCTCAGCAAGGATAGGACCAAACCTTGGGGGACTGTGCATGCGCTTCTCTGTTCACAAAGTGAGGTGCATACGCCGTTTGTGGTGATTAACAGTGATGACTATTATGGCCGTAAGGCTTTTCAGATAATTGAGAAACATCTTGAAAAAGAAAGCAACGAGGACACGGAACATGCCATGGTGGGATATGTGCTGGAGAATACCATGAGCCTTCAAGGGAGTGTCAGTCGTGCGCTTTGCTCGGTCAGGGATGGATATCTTACCCGGATGGTCGAGAACACCAAGATTGAGTTTGTAGAGGGCAA
>JBAXZS010000231.1:0-4070 GCA_041670175.1 Sphaerochaetaceae bacterium
AGAACCAGGGGCTGAGTTTCCAATGGAGACCTCACCAGGATGCGCCTTGCAATAGGTGACAAACTCATCGATGGTGTTGTAAGGGGCATCAGCCTTCACGGTAAGGGTCGCAGCATCAGCATTCACCCGGATGAGGGGATCAAAATCAGCATAGGTAAAATCAATCAAACCCTGCTGGGGAAGGGAATTCAACTCAAAGGTGATCATACCGACAGTATACCCGTCAGATTTTGCGTTCTTGATAGCGGCATGCCCGATAGCACCAGCACCACCGGTCTTGTTCTCCACAGTAAGAGTCACTCCAAGCTCTTTCTCAGCCTGTGCGCAGAGAGCACGCAATACAGCATCAGTACCGCCACCAGCTCCCCATGGGCAGATAACGGTAATACCCTTCTTCGGAAAATCGACACTCTTGGCAGCAGGTGCGGCTTCACTTCCTCCCTGAGCAAATACAGAAGGAACAATCAAAACCAAAGCAAGCATAATTGCTAATGCTTTCTTCATACATAAACCTCCACAACATCGTGTTTATTTAAAATGCTTCCTTATGGTATGTCACTGAAAGCAAGCTGTCAATAAAAAAACATCAAAATCGGAATACTGTTCCAGTTATCGAAACTTTATTGAAAGAGTTATTTACTGCTGCAAGAAACAATTAACAACAAACAACCAAATCAATACACCAACCGACTCTCCAAAAACAGCATAAGGAACTTCCCAAACTATCATAATCTCTCTAAAATATTAGTCATGCGAATAGCAACCAGCACCAATCTTGTAAGCTTCAACAGAGACGGAAGCAAAACGGAGATGACCCAGCTCATCGGCCTGTACGCCCAAGGAGGATTTTCCTGCCTTGATTTGAATTTCTGTGAGATGCTCAACGAGAAATCCATCCTTTGCAGCGATGAATATGGCTTGCGGACAGAGGAACTCCAAAGGCTCAAGGAAAAGTATCATCTTATTTACAATCAGAGTCATGCCCCCTACGGAAGGGACCGTCTGGCGATGGGAATTGAAGAGGGGGCGCATTTGGATATGCTTATTTCCCGATCGATAACCATCAGTGCGCAATTGGGCATCAAGAACATTGTCATGCATCCTCTTTGCGCCCAGGACGCCATCATAGAGAAGAACGTCACCTACCTTTCCCCCTTCATCAATCAGGCGGAGAGACTTGGAGTAACCATAGCCTTGGAGAATTTGGATAGCCCCCTTGAGATACGGGATGCTTCCACTCTTGTCGCCCTGATCAAAAGACTTGGTTCTCGTCACTGTGGAGTCTGCTTTGACTTCGGGCATGCCCATATGAACAACCACGACTTGGGGAAAGACATCGCAACCTATGGCTCCTCTCTGATTGCCACTCATGTGGCGGATAACCATGGCTCAATGGATGAGCACTTGCTTCCTTTCTATGGAACCATAGATTGGAAAACCTGTATGGATAGCCTTAGGAACATCAATTATACAGGGGACCTCACCTTCGAATGTATGAAAATGCATGCCAATCTTCCTCCTTCGCTCAAGCTGATGGCCATCAGGGATGCCTTGAGGATTGGGCAATATTTGCTTACCCTTTAAATTAAAAGCTTTTCAAGCCATCTATTGTGGGGTATCATCGCCATTATGGAAAAGAACACAAAAAAAGAGTTGCTTAGGACCATCAAGTATACTTGCATCGCTGCCTCGGCAGGGGTCATTCAGATAGGAAGCTACACACTGTTCTATGAGCTATTGCGGTGGAATGCATGGTTCTCTTATCTTATCTCACTGATCCTTTCTGTTCTTTGGAACTTCACCCTTAATCGTAAATACACCTTCAAAAGCACGGCAAACTATCCAAAGGCTATGTTCAAAGTGTTCCTGTATTACCTTGTCTTCACCCCTCTTTCCACCCTCTGGACCAAATATTTCACAGAAAATCTGGCCTGGAACAATTATATAGTCGAGGTTGCCACCATATTGATTAACTTTGTCACTGAATTCTGCTATCAGCGTTTTTACGTGTTTAAAGACCAGCTGGATACTAACACTGACAGGGATGTGAAAAAAGTATGAATTCATACCTGGAATCTTGCGCATGGGTAAGTTTTTAGGTAGGCTATCGGTATGGCACAAAAGCTGTTAATAGTAGAAGATGAAGTAGATATCGCCGAGCTAATCTGCTACCAATTGGCCAAAGAAGGGTACCAGACCACTGTCGCGCCTGATGGCAAAGTGGCCCTTGAAAAACTTCAAAGTGAGACGTTTGACTGCATCATCCTGGACATTATGCTTCCCTATATCGATGGGTTGGAAGTACTCAAACGGATGCGTTATTCCCTGAATATCCAAACCCCGGTGATAATCGCCAGCGCCAAGGGGGAGGAACAGGATATCATAACAGGCTTGGAGTTAGGTGCTGATGATTATCTTGCCAAGCCTTTCAGCCAGAAAGTACTTATGGCCAAGGTCAAGTCCCTGCTACGAAGGGTCAATGGTATTAAAAGTGAAGCCAAGAGTGTGAACACCGACAATCTGACCATTGATGAGAGTAGACATACCTGCCTTTGCCAAGGAAAGAATATTGAGCTTACTGCCACTGAATTCTCACTCCTCCAAACTCTCGCCCAAGAAGAAGGCAGGGTATTCACCCGCGGACAGTTGATAAACGCGGTGAAAGGGAATGACTATCCGGTTACAGAACGTTCCATCGATGTGCAGATCGCCACCATACGGCGTAAGCTCGGGGATTGGGGCAGTTCGCTCAGGACAGTCTGGGGGGTTGGCTACAAATACCAGGAGCAAGAGGAATGAGGTTCAGGACCAAACTTCTGTCTTTTCTCTCGGTCACGATGATTCTGGTTGTTTTTCTTTGTATTTTCTCTGCGAATAAAGCGTTCAAAACACTCAGTTTCACTAATGAGCAACAACTCCTTTCCAAACATGTCTCTTACCTAGCGGAAGAAATAGTCTCACAAAAAGGTGTCTGGTCCGCCAGCTCGCTTGGGCAATATGCTCAAAGCCATGAGGTGCGCATCACCTTGATGGATAGACAAGGCAAAGTACTGTATGACAGTGAGCAACAAGTAAGCCTGATGGACAACCATGCCTTTCGTCTTGAGGTCAAGCAAGCATTGGCAAACGGCATTGGTTTTTCAGATAGGCTGTCAAACACCAGCGGATTATCCATGATGTATGCTGCAAAGCTGGTTGATGATACCCCTTACATCGTCCGAGTCGGAGAACGTCTGTCCATCATCAAGGAATGGCAAAGCTCCTTCGGCTCCTTACTGCTACCCTTGCTTGTCTTGGTCCTTATCATTGTGTTTTTTTTCTCTTTGCTTTTGGTGCGTAATCTTACAAAGCCACTTGAGCAGATGGTCCTCACCGCCAAGGAATATGGGAAAGGAAACCTTCAGGAACATTCCTGGGTGGATAAACCGGAGGAACTTGCGACCTTATCAAGCACGATGGATTGGATGGCTAGCGAACTGGCCTCCCAGATGGAAAAACTCAGGACAGACAAAAGCCAATACTCCTCCATTTTGGAGACCATGACAGAAGGCGTCATCCTTATTGATATACACAAGAAGGTCATTCTGGCAAATAGGGCTTCCTTTGCCATGACAGGATCAAAGGAGATTGGTCAATCACTTCTGGCCTTCTTTTCCGATAATCATCTTATAGAGCTGGTGGACAAAACACTTGAGAAAGGTACCGTGGAGCAGGATATCCTGACAAGGACATCCTTTCAGGGGGAGACCATCTTCCAAATCACGACGGCCCCCATCAAGAAGGATCATGAAGAAGTCACCGGTGCGGTGATTACCTCCAGCGACATCACAGAGCTCAAGCGTTTGGAACAGATACGCAAGGATTTTGTCGCCAATGTATCCCACGAGTTGAAGACCCCCCTCACGTCCATCCTTGGCTTTACCGAGATTCTTTGTTCCGCGGCTCTCAGCGAAGAGGACCGTATCCATTTTGCCCAGATAGTGCAACGCAACGGCAAACAGATGCAGAACATCATCTCGGACCTGCTGACCCTTTCCTCATTGGAAAAGGACAACAACATCATTCCAATG
>JBAXZS010000232.1:0-4062 GCA_041670175.1 Sphaerochaetaceae bacterium
ATCCTGCCAAAACCGCTCGGTAGCGCAATCCTGCTTGCGAAGACAATGAGGACAGGGCAGTTTGCAATCCCCTTCACTGGCATTAAGGACATCGTAACAAGTGATATCCTCACGAGAAACACGGTATCCTCCCTCCACGCCCCGTTTTGCAACAACAAGATTCGCCTTTTTCAAGGGAATCATCAGCTGTTCAAGATATCCTGCCGAAATACCCGTAGCTGAACCTATGGTGGTGCAACTACAGCTTTTGCCATAACTGGCTAAAAAAAGCATCACTTCAAGACTGTATCGTCCTTTTGTTGATATTTTCATACTTACACCGGATTATAAAAGTTTGAAGTCGGGAACCTTGGGTCACTGGTCACATACAGACCAAGCTTGCGAAGCCCCGTGCCATCACCTGACGAGGGGATGTGCGTCAGATGCACCTCGCTTCCCTTCAAGGAAGGTAACATGGACAGCGCCTTGGCGGCATTGCTGTTGCTGGCGGCACTGACCGCAAGGCAAATGAGCATCTCATCCAAATTGATGCTTACCCCACGGCTCAAAAGAATATCCCTCTTCACGGAGGTCACGCTCTTGACAACCGATGGACTGATCAGGTCTATATCACCAATACTTGCAAGCGTTTTCAAAGCGTTAAGAATCATCGATGTCGAAGCATGCATCAAAGCCGAATTGCAACCTGTGACGATCCTTCCGTCAGGAAGCTGAATCGCCGCGGCGCATACAATGCCATCAATGCCCTTGTTGTGCTCAATACCCCTCTTCAGAGCCTCACGGGCAGCAGGCACCACAGGGCGGTCCAACTCGGTAAGATTGCTTCGTTGCATAATCTCCAAGGAACGTTGCTCTGTCTCACTGCTTCCAATCCCTTGGATAAAATCACAGGCACTATGAAAATACCGACGGATAATCTCTTGCTTTGCCGCATCCTGAATCACCGCATCATCAATGATACCGAAAGCACAGCAGTTGACCCCCATGTCCGTAGGACTCTTGTAGACACAGCTCTGTCCCGTAATCTTTTCCATGATTCTCTTGAGCAGAGGGTAGGCCTCCAGATCACGGGAGTAATTGACCGCAATCTTGCCATATGCGGCAAGATGGAAATGGTCAATCAGATTCTTATCGCCGATATCCGCAGTAGCACTCTCATAGGCGATATTGACAGGATGGTCGATGCTCAAATTCCAGACGGGAAATGTCTCGAACTTGGCATATCCGCTATGACTACCCTGACGCCAGTCATGGTACATCTGGCTCAGACAAGTGGCAAGTTTTCCACTTCCAGGTCCTGGCGCAGTGACAAGAACCACAGGTCTTGTCGTCTTAATATAAGGATTGGCTCCGTAGCCTTCATCACTGACAATCAGATCAACATCATTGGGATACCCTTGGGTCGCCTTGTGCAGATATACCGTGATGCCTCTCTGTTCCAATAATTTCTTAAAGTGCACAGCACCTTGCTGAAAATCGAAACGGGTGATCACCACCTTGTTGCACTTCAACCCCCACTGGGCGAAATCATCAATCATCTTGAATACATCGGTATCGTAGGTGATACCAAAATCACTACGAATCTTCCTGTGCTCGATATCCCCCGCATAAATGCAGATGATCACATCGATCTGGTCCTTCAGACTCTGAAAGACCCGCATCTTCACATTAGGGTCAAAGCCGGGAAGCACACGGGAAGCATGGTAGTCATAAAGCAGTTTACCACCACATTCCAGATACAGTTTCCCATTGTTGCTCTGCAACCGTTGCAGGATGCACCTTGTTTGTTCCTTAAGGTACTTGTCATTGTCAAAACCAATTTTCACCCTGCCCCTTCCTTAGTAGATGATCTTCCCAGCCAACTCATCCGCAGTCTCTTTATCCAAGAGCCTTGCAATGAGTGCCAAAGAAAAATCCACTGCGGCTCCGGCACCTGCAGCGGTAATGAGATTATCATCGACAATAACTTTCAAAGTATGATCAAAGGCAATCTCAGGACAATTTTGCTCCGTCCCAGGATAGCAGGTCACATGCTTCCCCTCCAGGATACCTGTTTTACCAAGCACAACCGATGGGGCAGCACAAATAGCGGCAACAACCTTGCCCTGGTTGAACATCTCTACACTCTTTTGGATGACCTCGTAACTCTCAGAGAGATTCTTGCTTCCAAGCCCTCCCCCTGGAAGGATAATCGCATCATACTCAAAGCGCATGCATCCTTCCAAAGTGGTGTCACACACCACAGTCAGCTTGTGACTGCTGAGGATTATCTTTTTCCCCAGTCCCGCGACAGTCACCGAGACAGCGCAACGCCTAAGCAGGTCAATGGGGGTGATAGCCTCCATATCCTCAAATCCATCAGCAAGAATAATCAAGACCTTCTTCATATGACAACCTCCTAGAGTGGGAATTGGGAACCACCCTGACGAAGCAACTTGGTGGTATTGGAAAGAATACGTTCCGTCTCCTCCCACCCGATGCAACCATCAGTGACCGACACCCCATATTGTAACTTTGAAGGATCATCCCCGATAGTCTGGTTCCCCGGGTTGATGCTGCTTTCCAGCATGAACCCCCTGATGGAGGTCTCGCCCCAGAGCACCTGATCAATCACAGAACGAAGCACCCGTTTCTGCCTCTCATAATTCTTGCGGCTGTTGCCGTGACTGCAATCAATGAGAATGGCGGGATTCAGCCCTGCATGCTCCATCATCTTACGGGCGGACTCAACATCGTCCTCATAATAATTCGGAGCCTGATCTCCTCCACGAAGAATCAAATGGCAACAATCGTTACCCGTTGTCCTGAAAATAGCACTTGTCCCGTCACTCTTCATACCAATGAAAGAGGCGGGACTACAGGCGCATTTGATGGCGTTCACCGCATTTGCGACATCCCCGTTGGTACTGTTCTTGAAACCGACAGCAACAGAGAGGCCACTGGCAAGATTACGATGTGTCTGGCTCTCCGTAGTACGGGCTCCAATCGAGGACCAGCTCATCAGTTCGTCGATATACTGAGGAACAATCGGATCAAGGACCTCGCAACCGACTGGCATGCCCATCGAGGTAAGCTCGACAAGCAGGGAACGCGCTATCTCAAGACCATGGGCGATATCATAGCTACCATCCATAAGAGGATCCAGGATGAGCCCTTTCCAACCGAGGACTGTCCTTGGTTTCTCAAAATAGGTACGCATGACGATATAAAGTTTATCAGACACCTCATTGGACAAGAGCTTCAACCTCTTTGCATAATCCAGCGCTGCATCACAGTCATGAATGGAACAAGGTCCGACAATGGCCAAAAGGCGTTTGTCCTTACCATGGATGATATCATTGACCGTTTGTCTTGACTCTTTGATCAAAAACGCCGTCTTCTCGTCCACAGGATATTTTTTCTGTAACTCTTTGGGCGGAACCAAGGATTCCGTCCTTTTTATTCGTATATCTACATTTGCCATACCTGGTGGTATACCATGAAACCAAGACTTTTGTGAACCCTTGGAGAGAATCCTCAGATTTCTTTCTTCTTATCGTCCGTCTTCTTCATACCATAGAGGAAACGTTTGATTTTAAGTGTCGGGGTACGTTCAAAAGGCTCTTCCTGAAGCTTCATTGAGGAAATCTTGCTGAAAGAGGAAAGGTCCTTATTCACTTCCTGCCTTATCCTTGCAAGATACTTGGCCGCCTCCGCCCTGGCATCACTGGCGTTCATTGCCATGTTCTTGGCAAAGGACTCCAAATCAATCTTAACCAAAGCAAGCAAGCCACCATCCTCGGGAACCACAAGACTCTCGGTGACAAAACTCTGATTATTGATCACCGATTCGATAATCTCAGGATAGATATTCTCGCCGCCACTGCCAAGAATCATTGTCTTGGTCCTGCCTTTCAAGGACAAGCGACCTTTTTTATCGAACGAGCCAAGGTCCCCTGTCCTGAAGTAACCATCCGCAGTAAAGCATTCCTTATTCAAGGCATCGTTCTCATAATAGCCTTTCATCACATTCGGGCCCTTGACCAGTATCTCACCCACTCCCTCGCTGTTTATGTCATCAAG
>JBAXZS010000233.1:0-4056 GCA_041670175.1 Sphaerochaetaceae bacterium
CCACAGGAAACTTGACTATAATCATATCGTCGGGCATGATGACAATCTCTGTCAGGATTGCTATGACAAGGAGCATCCTGAGGAAGCCGAGAAACGAAAAAAAACCGAGATAAAGAAAGAAGTCGAAATAGAGAAAACCCCAATCGTGGTCCCAGACAAGGTGGACGAGCTGGATTGGGATGCCTGGGAGCCTTCGGATATTTGCGTCATCACCTATCTGTTTGATAACGACAAGGTTCTTCTTATCGACAAGAAGACAGGATTGGGCTCGGGAATGGTCAACGCCCCTGGCGGTCATGTGGAAATCGCCGAGACCGCCAACGAAGCGGCAATAAGGGAATTCAAGGAAGAGACAGGCCTGGATATCTCATCACCCACCAAGCGAGGGGAATTACGCTTCCAGTTCAAAGACGGGCTTGGAGAACGAGCCTATGTCTATTTCGCCTATGCTTATAGCGGAGAGCTCAGGGAATGCGAGGAAGCAAGACCTTTCTGGAACAATATCAGTGAGATTCCTTATGAAAGAATGTGGGCTGATGATATCAAATGGCTCCCTCTTGCACTTGAAGGGAAACGATTTCTTGGTACTTTCATTTTTGATGGAGAGAAAATGGTGGACGGGAAAGTCGAAGTAAGGGAAGATGACTAGGCTAGCTCTTGGCACATGGGCCTTTGGAGGAAATTTTGGCTTCTGGGCTGACCAGAAAAGAAAGGATTCCCTCAAAACCATCCATCAGGCAGTACGCAGCGGTGTCTTGGAGTTTGACACTGCAAGCGCTTATGCCAACGGACAAAGCGAGCAGTTGCTCGGGCAACAACTCAAACGATTCCCTCTAGAGCGCTCGTCCTTGTTCATTTCTACAAAGACAATGTCCTTGCAGGATGTCAAGAAGTCTCTTCATAGGTTGTGCATGACGTATGTGGACCTTCTCTATCTTCACTGGCCAAACAGCAAAAAGGATTGTCATCCGATTCTTGATGGGATGAGAAAAGTTGAGGGAATAAGGAACATCGGTATTTGCAATGTAAATCAAGCATACCTGCAAACACTGGAGGATATCCCTCTTTCCTATATCCAGATTCCTTGCACTTTACTCTGGACCAGAGGTCTCAAGGAACTTAAGGAATACTGCAAAGGCAAAGGGATAAAACTGTCAGGTTATAGTCCTGTAGGAATGGGAATCCTTTCAGGAAGACACAACACACCTCCCAAAGACAGCCGTTCAACTTTATATTGCTACAAGGCTCCGAAAGAGCTTCAAGCTCTCCTTGCCTATCTCCAGGAGCTTTCCCTCACCAAAAAATGCAGCCAAAGCCAAATTGCCATCGCTTGGGCTCTGGCCCAGGGCTTTGATCAGCTGGTGATAGGAGCAAGGACCAAGGAACAACTTCTCCAAGACCTCCAATCCGGCAAAATAATCTTACATGAAAGCGAACTGACGCAATTGGACATGCTTTCCGAAACCTTACAGAAAACAGCTCCTAGCGAGCAGGACAATCTTTTTGGGCATAGGTGGTAGCCATAATGAGGGTACTGGTCAATGAACCTGTCTTTGAGATGGAAGTGAAAAAGTCACGGTTCATCAGTTATGCTAGATTTTGTCCTGACCTCCAGTGCGTAAAGAACCTCGTAAAGGAAACAAGGCTATTACATGAACATGCTTCGCATGTGGTACATGCCGCAGTAACAGGAAAGAATGGAGATTTGTTTTCCTTGAGTGATGACAAGGAACCGAAGAACACTGCAGGACGCCCCGCTCTTGAAGTAGTGAAAGGCAGCGACATCACTAACATCTGCATACTTATCGTCCGCTATTTTGGGGGGACCTTGCTAGGTACCGGAGGGTTGGTCAAGGCTTACGGGGACAGCACAAAGGGCGTGCTTTTCTTAGCACGGACCGAAGAACTGGTGAGTAAAAGCGCCTTTACCGTAGAAGTGGCCTATACTCAATACGAGATGGTGAAAAAACTTCTCCTTTCACAAGGCTGTACCATCAAGAATGAAGATTTCAAGACAACCATCATTATCACAGGAAACATACCTTCCTCTCTTTGCCAGCAGGTTCAAAGTCAGTTGATTAAGCTTACCAATGCCCAAGCCGTGATAAGCTTCACACCAATCTTTTAAAATGTAACTGGGGTTGTTGTTCATTATCCTCTTCTTGCATGAGGGGTTTCTCGTCTTCATACAATTGATCCTTGTCCACCAATTCAACAAAGCGTACTGCTAGTGATATCGCTCTTTCTATTGCTTTCTCTTCCACCGCATCAACAGTATCTCCTGCGGTATGGTATACCTCGGGATACCGTTGGTCCCCCCAGGCAACAGCAGTCAACGTACAGGATTCAATGCCCGCCCTTGCTCCCTCTGCGGCATCAGTGCCCCCGCTAAAGAACGGAATGCTCTGACTTTTGGCTGGATATCCCATTCCTTGAGCCAGGACTACCATTTGATGGGCAAGTCTGCTTGACAACTGCACACTGCCGTTCACATCCTTATCAAGGAACTTTATCTGGTCAGCATAGTAAGGACAATCAAAATTCAACATAAGGGAACCTTTAAGCAGTTCCCTATGCTCACGAAACCACATCCGACTCCCCCGCAGCCCGGATTCTTCCCCGTCAAAGGAAACAAATACCAGCCTCGTATGATCCAGGGCCTCTTGGCTTCGTCGTTTCCAATCAAAATAACGGCTAAGCTCAATGGTCATGCAGCTAGATACAAGGTTGTCCCCCGCCCCAGGAGATCCTTCCTTGGAGACGAAATCCCAAAGACCGAGGACAAAAGGAAAACCTAGACTGAGAAAAGCCAGGAATATCGTCAAGCTTGTCGGAGGCAAGCCCAGGGAGAATAGTTGTCCAGTAAGAATCTCTGTCAAAAGTTGCAAGACACATTCGATGGCAAGCAGCAGGCACAGAAGCAAAGGGAAAAGGACTTTCTTATAATAAGGCAATTTCTCAAGACGATTATACTTAAACAAAGGAGCGCTATCGTGATGTCCACTAAAGATTACTGTTTTTTTCACTTCCCCTTTGGGTTCTATGGCAGCCCATACATTCCGACCTTTCTTCGCCTTGGTCCATCTCTCTTTGAGGGGTTTGAATAAGACAGCCTCCCTCACAAGGTAGAAAACAAAAAAAGCAAGCACCGCAGTCGCGATACAAGGCAACCCAATCCAAAGAAGAAGGAGAAGAGAAGGATACAGGATCACCAATATCTTAATCCAAAGATAAAAGGCCTCACTGTGAAGAGGGATTTCATCGATGAAGGCCTTGTCGCAAAACTCTTCATAGGAGTCGTGCAGGCTTTGAGCCGTAGCGAGACAAGCCTCACTACCGGTCGGTCTTGGACCAAATTGAGTAATAAGTGTAGCCGTCAAGGCAAGAGCTAGCTTGGCTAGTTTCCCGGCCTTGAGTGTTTCTATGTTTTTCACCTTTGGCTGTTCGTCTTGTGTTTCAGCAACAAGTTTTGGCTGTGGTTTGTTCTTATGGAAAAAAGGAATGCCCATGTCCTTTAAGGTATCAAAGTTTACAAAGAAAAGAAACTATATCAACAAGCTAAAGTTCGTTGCTATACAGACTTTCCTTAAAAGTGTTGACAAAAATGAGGTCTCTCAATATAGTGGAAATCCGGCTAGTAGTAATACGCTCTGATGATGTCTGTTTGTTTTTTGTAATTACATGGAGAGATGTCCGAGCGGTCGAAGGAGGCAGTCTTGAAAACTGTTGAGGCGCAAGTCTCCGAGGGTTCGAATCCCCCTCTCTCCGTCATTGCTTGCTAGTCAAGAATTAATTCCTGGAGAGGTGCGAGAGCGGTCGAATCGGGCTCCCTGCTAAGGAGTTGACCTGGTAACGGGTCCGGGGGTTCGAATCCCCCCTTCTCCGTTTTTTGTTTTTTGTTATGTATGAGACTGTAGCTCAGCTGGATAGAGTACCAGTTTGCGGAACTGAGGGTCGAAGGTTCGAATCCTTTCAGCCTCAATGAAGCGTGTCACCTTGGAGAGATGTCCGAGTGGTCGAAGGAGATGGACTCGAAATCCATTGTATCGTTTTTCG
>JBAXZS010000234.1:0-4046 GCA_041670175.1 Sphaerochaetaceae bacterium
AAAATCAATGCCATGGGCTCTCTGTTTACAGGAACTATTTCCTCTATACTGGTGTTATATGCTCTAAGAGGCTTATTTATCATGATTTTTGTCATGGTTGATGGAGCTGCTTAGAGCATTTTACATACAGGGAGGGCGCATATATGAGTACCGGCCACATGGGTGTCACGGCCACGCAGATGGAGCGACGGGGCTTCGTTACCGAAAAAGGTACCGTCAACCGGGAAATTGCCGCACAGAACCGGCTGCTCAAAGAAATCAAAGCTCGGATTACCCACCTTTACAACTGGACGAAGCAACAGGCAACCGAGCCGCAGCAAAAACCAAGTATTTGGGAACAGCTTCAACAGGCGCAGGTCGCAGTTAAACCGACAACAAAATACGGCAAGGTTAAGGCTCTCAAGGAGAACGCCGCCCTGTTCAATTTTTTGCAGGAAAACGACATTTCTTCCATGCAGGAGCTTCACGCGAAAGTGACCGTCCTGCAAACGAAGTATTACAGTATGCGCGGCGAGATTTCGGCTACCGCCCGCAAAATTGAAGAATTGAACAAGCGGCTTTCCATGTGGAAGCAGTACGCTAACAATAAGACATTCCGTCAGCAGTTTGTCGCCCTGAAACCGAAAGCACGGGAGAACTTTCAGGATGTACACAGTGTGGAACTTGCGCTGTATGACGCCGCCGTGCAGTATCTGAACGAGTTGAAAGACGCCGGAGAGAATATCACCCCGAAGCGTTGGCAGACCCAAGCGGAACAACTTGCCACCCAAAGCAGCACCCTGTATCAACAGATGAAAGCCATGCGCAAGGATATTCAGACTGTGGAGAAAATCCGTAAGACCGCCGATGAGCTTGCCCTGTTGGAAAAATCCAAAGATCGGATAAAGGAGCCGGAATGATAAAAATGTCGTACAGGTTTCCCCATACGGCGCTCCGTTATTTTCCGAATAAGTCGCTGTGCGTTCCGGTGCGGGCCAAAGTCAGTACCAGTACATCGTTTTCAATGCGGTAGATCAGCAGCCAATTCGGGAGAATATGGCATTCCCGGTGCCCGGCCCAATCGCTGGACACCGCATGGCCTTTGTTTTTCTCCGGCAGCGGCGTACCTGTCGCCAGCAATGAAACAACCGTTTCCAGCAATTCGATTTTCAGGCCGCGCTTCATTGCCAGCTTGTAATCCTTTCGGAATTGCGTGGTGATCTTGACCGTGTACTTTATCTTTCTCATTTCTTCAGGTCTGCAAACAACTTGTCCAAGTCAGTGTAACCCTTCACAGACGGGTCCTTTGCAATCCTTTCCGCTTCCAGCATGGCGGCCATCGTTTCCTTGTTGGGCTGATCCAATTTGATATCAAAGGGGATGCCGCCCTCCCGGAGCGATTGGCGAACAAAGATATTGAAAGCCGTGGTCAAATTCATGCCAAGCTCACCGAACAGAACATCGGCCTGTGCTTTCAAATTCGAATCCATGCGGATGCTGATATTCGTTGTATTTCCAGCCATATCATCAACTCCTTTTTACTAGTATTTATAGTATATGCTATTTGCACGATAAATACAATACACGGCACGAAAAATTAACAATATATTTGACTTTCAAGGAGGTTATCTTATAAAAGAATTTGTTTTGACCGTCACTATCACGATTCATATTCTTATCCAGCCGCCCTTACCGCCCAGCGCTCGGAGCAGCTATGAAACCGGAAGAAATGGAACAATCCGCCGATGAAAACGACAGAGCCATATGAACCTAGTCCTACCATGAACTACCACCAGTACCGCCGAATGCGTCAGTTAGTGCATGAGTGCTGCAACTACGATGACGGCAACTGCATCGCTCTGGATGGCGGAGAGGAATGTGTTTGCGTTCAAAGCATTTCCTATTCTCTGTTATGTCGGTGGTTCCGAACTGCCGTCCTCCCGTTGGACAAGGAGCTGGAAACCGACCTATTTCACCGACAAGATGGAAAACGATGTGTCATATGCGGGGCATTGTTCCTTCCCGGCTCCAACCGGGCGAAATACTGCCCGAACTGCGCCGGACGGGAGCGCCACCACAAGGAGGCCGCGAGACAGCGGAAACGATATGAGCTTTCTACGCATTTAGGGCCGGAAAAGACCAGATAAATCAAGGCTTTCCGGGTGTGCATCAACAGGGGGTCTGTGTGTTTGTATCCCAAGACTCAAAAATGGTTCTCTAACAACCGATAAATTCCCATCAGATAATCGAAAGGAGCGCCTATGAACGAAAAAGCCGTCAACAGCGCCGCATCCGACAGTGCTGTCCCTCTCATTGTACAGGATGACGGATGTCCTGCGCTTGTGAAGAAAATTGGCAAGACCACTTACCGGGTACAAATCCATTTTAGCGCCACCAGTAGCGAAACCATGAGCGACAAAATCAAACGGATGCTCCGTAGCGAGATCAGTCGGATGTAATATTCGATTTTCAATAAAAAAATGCTTGATAATTTGTTAAAGCAAATAGCGTGACATTATGGAGCTATAGTGCTATTAATATAATATTAACTAAAGGTTTCCCAATTTACAACACTATATACAACTGGATCCTGTTTCACTTTATCACCAGTGGGTTTTTCCTGGGGCGCCCACGAGGCCGTTTTTGTCCCACATCCTTGGCCGGCTCTTTCTTCGCCTCTGCCCTTTCAGAAGCCGCTTCCGGCTTGGGCACGAGGTCCAAGGCCACAAGAAGAGCGTTGGTCTTCTCGGTGGTCTGGACGAACTCCCAGGCGCCCTCTTGTCCGATGCGGACCTTCTTGGCGGTGTCCAGCTCCTCCATGATCTGTGAGAAGGAGAGCCTGCTGAACAGCCCTCTGTCATCGAAGCGATTGAAGAGGCGGGAGGTCATCACTGAAGCGAAGAAATTGACGAACTCGCTGCCCAGGACAGAATAGTCTGACTGGACCCTGGTGTCATCAAACCCCAGGAAGTCCTTGTAATAGCGGAAGAACTCCTCGATCAGCCACCTTTCATCGTACATCTTGTAGATGACAAGGGGCTCGGCATCAAGGTCGGATTCGAAGGCAACGGTCCCGAACCGCTTCTCATGAGACTCCCTGTCCTCGGGGTCGTAGGCCTTGTCCTTGTGATGCCTGAAGTAATCAGCCTCCTCCTTCGCACCGCGCCTGCGGTCATAGAAGGAGTAGAGGAAGGTCCCTTCCAGCTCGACCTTCTTGAAGAGCACATCCCGCTGCTTGTCATCAAGCATTCCTGTGTAGCTGTAAAGCTCGTATCTCTCCATCCTGCGGTCATTCCGCTTGAGGGGGTCCAGCCAATGGAGATTCGGGCTGGAGGCGAAGGCCTCCTCGGCCTGGCTCCTGGGAAAGCCCTTGTCCCCCATCACAACGCCGATCGAGAGGCCGTTCTCCCTCAAGAAGCCGTTGTAGGCGACCTGGTCGATGATGTTGCCGGCAAAGACCTTGGAGCAGACGGGCTCCTTGCTCTCTATGCTGTAGGCGAACAGGACCGAGATGTCCCTGGCCCCCTTGATCCTGGCCTTCCTGGAGAACTGCGAAAGGGTGTTGGTGCCGCTTGTGTCGCTCTTGAGCATGCCGTCAATGGCTATGTGCTGGTTCCCGGCGATGGCGGCGCAGCGGCTCCTCATGAAACCGGCTATCCTGGAGTAGTTCTGCCCGAGGGTCTTCAGGAAATCGGAGATGCTGTCCCTGCTCATCGGCAGGTCCGGGAACAGCTCGCTTGCCCAGCCCTGCCTGTACTTCTGCTCCATCTCGTAATAAGGGATGTCCTTGCTGCAGACCTTCAGGAGGGCCATCGCGTAGATCCGAGCCGATTCCTTGGGGTCGTAGAGGACGCACAGGTCCTTGAAAAGGCCCCTGGAGAGGCTGTCAACCAGGAACGGCGTCGCAAAGTCCTTGATCTCAACGACCTTCCGGGAAAGCTTGCGGACACCCGGGACAAAGACGTTGTCGATGATATGGCCGACGGTCTTGCCGTTCACAGGAAGATTCCTGCCGTTCTCCCTGCGGCAGCCGACCCGCTGGATCACGGCATAGCGCTTGCAGCCTG
>JBAXZS010000235.1:0-4042 GCA_041670175.1 Sphaerochaetaceae bacterium
GTTCCATTTTGTGGCAAGTGTTTCTGCAAATCCAATTGATGGTGTGAGTGTGGCTGCTGGATATGCGAACGCTTATCAGAACAAGCATGACTCAAGTGCGACCGGCAAGAATGCTATTGATGGTTCTGTAAAGATTGATGTTGCAAAGCTTGCTTCCTTGGATGGTATCAGCCTGGATTTCTCTGCTCATGATGTGTACTATATGCAGACTTCAACTGGTGCCTCTTATAAGAAGAACTATCTTTCTGCCGCCGTCGAGATGGGCGTTGAGAAGGATATCAACGTCAGTGGATATGCTGAATTCGTGAGATTTGCTGGGGTGAATGGTCTGAACACGAGTGTTTCTTATGATGGATTCAAGGATGCGAACCTTTATGTCGAGTACGATATTGCTGACTTCAGTGATGCAGTGAACAACATGTACATCGGTGGTGGTGCTTCCTACACGATGAGTAAAGTAAAGTATGCTCTTGATATGGGCTATGATACTTCTGACAGTTCCTTCGTTCTGAAACCGACTGCGAAGATTACCTGGTAGGTTTTTAGAGAGTATTTTCAAGGCCCATCTTCGGATGGGCCTTTTTGTCATAACAAGCTTCTGAATGACAATTCAAGCATAGCGACCCCTCACCCAAAGTAAGAGAAAGGGGGAGGACCTTTGAAATCAAGAAATATGACAGCATCGTTATCTTAGGAAAAATATTCAAGGAACTTCGCATGACTAAAGCTGTCTTCACGTTTGTACAACATTGGTTCATATGTTTGACAAATTTGCTTCAGTCTTGAACTTTTCTTCTTTATCAATAAAGATATTTTATAATCCATTATTAATTTACTATTAAATATTAAAATCATGTATTCATGAAAAATTCAGCTTCTTTTTTCTAAAAAAAAATAAGTATGGTTTTGTATGTGATTTTTACTCCCTCAACTCTAATTTTTACTCCATCTGTTATCCAATAAATACTCATTTATTCTTTGATAGGACTCATCATACCTGATAAAGAAACCGAATTTGCGTCAAAGAAACTTTTAAGGAGAGTTTTACATGATAGAAATGGTGATAAACCAGATATTTTCGCTTATGAATAACGACGAATTTATTTCATTTTCAGAAAACCAGAAGATTATTCTTCATAGTGCCCTACAACAAGTATTATCTCGTTACGATGTACAACCAAAATCAGTTGAGGACATGACAACAGGAAAATATAATAATAAATTGGTTGAGTCTTTCCTTTCAGCCAAATCAATTGAAGGGTGTTCCTCAAAAACCCTTCACTATTATAGAGCAACAATTGAGGAAACCTTGAAAGAGATTGATAAGGCAATCCCTATCATAACTACAAATGATTTAAGGAATTATCTTGCAAACTATCAAGATAAGCATGGGATAAGCAAGGTCACTATTGACAATATCCGACGAATTTTATCCAGCTTTTTTGCTTGGCTTGAAGATGAGGATGATATCATTAAAAGTCCTGTGAGAAAAATCCATAAGGTCAAGATAACCCAAACTATCAAGGAAACTCTCACCGACGAGGAAATAGAAAAGATAAGAGAAACCTGTGATAACATCAGAGATCATGCAATAATCGATTTTCTTCTCTCCACAGGAATGAGAGTCGGAGAACTGGTGCTACTCAACCGGGACGATATCAACTTCCAGGAAAGAGAATGCAAGGTAATGGGAAAAGGGAATAAGGAACGGGAAGTTTATTTTGACGCAAAAGCGAAGATGCATATCCAAAACTACATCACCTCAAGGACTGATGATAATCCAGCGTTGTTTGTTTCCTTAAAAGAACCTCACATAAGAATGTCAATCAGTGGAATAGAAACAAGAGTTAAACTCATTGGGCAGAAAGCAATACACAAACGAGTACATCCTCACAAGTTTCGAAGAACACTTGCAACAATGGCCATTGACAAAGGAATGCCAATCGAACAAGTCCAGAATCTTCTTGGGCATGTCAAGATAGATACAACAATGCACTATGCCATGGTGAATCAAGAAAACGTCAAGCAAGCCCATAGGAAATTCATCTCATAGACAAGACATTCCATCAATCAAAAACAACCAGGCCTTGACGGTCGCTTGGTTGTTTTTTTATCTTTTGATAGACAGCCTGCATCTTATTTTCAAGAAATACCCAAGATGATCTTTCTTTGAGTCTGGTTGGTGGGATAAAATTTTCAAACCCAAAAGCAACAGCAGAGAAAACTAAATCTTTCATACAGTATTTATGCAATCAAATACTTTTCACATTAATTTTTTCAACAAATAAGTCCTTACTACACCAATAAATGAGTATTTATCAGATTAAAATTAAGATGACAACTCATACTATTGAGGGCCTCAAGGCCTTTTGTATTGCCAACTATACTTTCCAATAATCTAGAGACTTAAATCAAAATCAGTCCTCGAAATTATTGCATAAACCTTGTTCTACACATTTCTTCTTATAACTACTAGTAATTTTCATCTTACCATGTCATGTGAACATTTAATTTTCTTTTATAATTTATATTAGTTATTTTTACACATTAGTTCAACAAAAACCTGTTGGTTTAACTCATATATCCAAAATAAAATGTTGACCAAGCAGGTATGCCTTTATACCGCTTGGATTTTTCCTTGTAATGCTGAAAAACAATTTTGCCTTACAGTTTCATTTTTATAAGTGGGTCCTAAATGATACTGGTCAGGAACAGACTGAAAACAAACGGATTAAGGGAGAGGTCCCTATGGATAAGGCTTGCAAACAAGAGTTGAGGAGCAGAGCATTGGATGCGGGAATGGAGCAGTATCTTTAGCCAAACCTTCGGTACAAAGGGATTTAAGTGATACCAATAGTAACGGTTACTCCAATAAAAAAGTAATGACATGTTTGTCATATACAAAAACTGGTCTTCCGAAGAAGACCAGCAGATAAATAACTTTTAAAACTAGAATACAATGTCAATAGCAGGAGTCAAGGCAAAAGTCTTCACACCGGCAGCAACAGTATACTGTGCATTCAAGCTGTAGGAAACCCCACCAAGCTTGTAAGAGACATCAGCACCAAAATCCCAGTTATCGGCCAAAGCTGCGAAATCAGCAGCATCATAGTAGGCATCCAGACCCATATTCTCAACCAAGTTAAAATTGGCCTGTACATTCAACTTGTTCACATGATCAAACTGTCTGAACTCTACCCAGCCATCAACTTCCTTGATTCCAAGGGCAATATTGGCCTGCAACCAATTCTTCTTCGCATCAACTGCATAATGATCAACAGCTGAAACCTTTACGTTAAAGCCATCAAGACCGGCAATCTTAGCGATATCAACAGTTCCTGCACCATAAACCGCATTCTTAGCAGCTGTAGCTGTATCAAGCCCACCCTTGTAATTATAAGCATAACCACCAGCTACCTGAATACCATCCATCGGAGTTACCAAAGCAGTAGCAACGAAAGACCTAGTATTTGCTACAGTGACAGGATCACCAGCCAACTTCACAGACACGAGCTTGCCATATCCAAGAGTCATACTGACGGAATAGGTACCATTGTTCTTGAACTTGTCATAACCGTTGCCAGTTACATCATTGTAAGCTCTAAGACCGGTATCAGCACCGTTATTGCCAATGCTGAAAGCCAAGCTCAAATCACCCATGTCGACACCACTCTTCGCCAAAGCCTTGGAGAGCTCGACAGTCGCATTTGCAGGCAGCTTATCATTTGAATCCAAAGAATCCTTCAAATCAGCAAAGCTCAATGCCCATAGTCCATCAGCATCAGCGACCTTCAAGGCAAACTTGCCTTCATGTGCACGCTGGCTAGCAACAGATACGCTTGAACCATTAAAAGTAAAAACATATCCCGGCCTGACACGACCGGAGAACTTGATATCTGCCGCAGACACAGTCGCAGCAACCAAGAGAACCAGAGCCAATACCAAAACAAACTTTTTCTTCATTACTTAAATCTCCATTTTTGCGTGAGAATTAATTGTAAATTTAGTATGGATACGCATTATGTAAGTAGAATGGCAACAA
>JBAXZS010000236.1:0-4026 GCA_041670175.1 Sphaerochaetaceae bacterium
CAAGAATGCCGTTAATGCGACGG
Source organism: Sphaerochaetaceae bacterium (assembly GCA_041670175.1). Classification (GTDB taxonomy): domain Bacteria; phylum Spirochaetota; class Spirochaetia; order Sphaerochaetales; family Sphaerochaetaceae; genus JBAXZS01. The sequence goes on from JBAXZS010000236.1 coordinate 24, forward strand.
AAAGCACATTAAGCACCACTCCGCTGATAACCTGATTTGCCTTGAACTTGATACAAAGAAGCGCATGAAGCATGGAATAAACCATACCTCCCAGCATTGCAACAACCAAAGCGATATACATGGTGGTTGAGGATCCACTGGGAAACAGGGGAGAAAGCAAAGCAACACTCAACCCTCCTGTGAAGGCACCAAAGCCAAGCAGGCCCTCCAAGGCCAAATTGGTGATTCCGCTCCCCTCGCTGTAGATTCCCCCGATGGCAATGATGAACAAGGGCAAGGAGAATGCCATGCCATCGATAATGATACTATTCATGGGGGGCCTCCCTCATATTGACAATATACTCATCTTCCAATTCCTGCGCCCAACGGTTTGCCTGGACCTTGAAGAATGCACTGCAAGCACTGAAGAGCAGTAAGATGCCAGTAATAAGTGAAGCAATCTCCCTAAGCACATTGAGTGTTGAGGACATATAGGTAGTTCCATTGCTGATAGTCATCACCAACAAGGAAGCAAACAAGCAACCAACCGGACTGGAATTGCCAAGCAATGCCACCGCAATGGCATCAAAGCCCAAAGAAGGAAGTACCTTGGGCTGGATAGAGGCATAGCACCCAAGATAATAAGACACTCCGGCAAGACCGGCCAGAGCTCCGCTGATAATCATGGAAATCACCATGGTGCGCCCTACATCCACTCCTGCATACCGGGAAGCCTTGCGGTTCATGCCCACAGCCTTCAATTCAAAACCCAGACGGGAACGTGCGAAGAGAAACCAAAGACCTACGACCACCAAGATAGCTAGAGGAAGAACCAAAGGTATCTCAATCTTCAAATTTCCAATGACTTTGTCAACCAAAGTCAGACGAGCGTTATCTCCTATCTTCAACGACTGTCTTGTCGTAGGGTCAATATATTTTGTCTGGATAAAGAAGCTCACAACATAACTGATAATATAATTGAACATAATTGAGACCACCACTTCGTTGGTATTGAACTTAAATTTGAGATATCCAATAACGGAACCAATGAAAGAACCTCCTACTATGCCAACAATAATCACAAGAAAGCGAGCCCCAAAGGAAGGAAGACCACTATAACCCACCAACACAGTGGCTAAAAAACCAGAAAAAATCATCATACCCGGGACACAAATGTTAAAAAGCCCGCATCGTAAGGCTACAGCTACTGAAAGTGAGGCGAATACCATCGGAGTGGCATAATTCAGCAAACTGAGAAAATCTGTAAGCATGCTCTTGTGCCCTGCGTATCTGGCTTTGGGCCAAAAACCTGCACCTTGCAAAATGCTCTTATAGGCAATTAAGGGATTTTTCCCCAAGCTAAGCAACAGGAGGGAGCCGGCAAATAGACTCAGAAGGATACAGAACAAAGCGATGCGTAAATCCTGGTTTTTCCCTGATCCGAGCAACTTGACCATACTCTGCTTGAATCCATGACCTTTACGCTTCATGATGCACCCCCATCATATACTCGCCAACCTGATTGGCTGTCAATGTCGAAGCGTCCTTGATTGTCTGAATCTTCCCGTTATACATGACGGCGATAGTGTCAGCAAGTTCCATAATCTCATCAAGCTCCAAGGATACCAACAGCACAGCTTTACCTTGATCCCTCAATTCAATGATACGATCATGGATTGTCTTGATAGCCCCGATATCCAAACCCCTGGTAGGTTGGACGAAGATAAGCAATTTCGAACCAAGACTTATCTCACGTGCGACAATGGCTTTCTGCTGGTTCCCCCCGCTCATGCTGCGCACAGTGGTGGCGCAACCGTCACTGCAACGAATATCGAACTGCTTGATAAGCTTGTCCCCTTCCTTGGTAAAGCTATTTTCATAAAGAATACCGTTCTTGCAATAGGGAGGTTTATAGTAAGTCTTCAGGGCAAGGTTGTTCCCCAAATTGTAATCCAGAAGTAAGCCAACATCCTGTCGGTCCTCCGGGATATAGGAGATGCCCATCTCAATTCGGGGCCTGATATCCAGACTGGTTATATCCTTTCCTTCAAACACAATAGTTCCCTGTCTTACAGGCAACAAGCCAGCGAGAGCGTCAGCGACTTCAACCTGACCGTTGCCAGCGACACCAGCAATGGCAAGAATCTCCCCTTCATGGACATCAAAGGAGACATTATCCACAACCTTTATTTCATCATTGTCAAATACCGAGAGGTTTTTCACCTCCAAGGCGACATTGCCAAAAGAATGCCTGGCCTTCTCCACATCCAAAGAAACCTCATAGCCTACCATCAGGGAAGCCATTTGCCGAGTGGAGATATCTTTCACGTTGTATACGCCAACCAATTTGCCACGGCAGAGAATCGCACAACGATCGGCGACTTCCTTTACTTCATCAAGTTTATGAGTAATCAATATGATGGTTTTCCCTCCATCACGAAGAGAACGGATGACTTCCAGCAATGATTCAATTTCTTGTGGGGTTAAAACAGCCGTCGGCTCATCGAAAATAAGAATCTCGGCATTACGGTACAGCATCTTGAGAATCTCCACCCTCTGCCGCACTGAGACAGGAATATCCTCGATGATGTCTTGTGGATTCACATCAAGTCCATACTGTTGCGATAATGAACGCACACGCTCCTGAGCCCTTTTCTTATCAACACAAGAAAGGACCCCGAGCTTTTTCTTGACAGGCTCCATGCCTAAAATGATATTTTCGGTGACACTCTGGTTCTGAACCAACTTGAAGTGCTGATGCACCATGCCAATATTCAGCTTGGAAGCCTCAGCGGGAGAATGAATATGCTCGGCTTTTCCCCGAAGGAATATCTCCCCCTCGTCCGGTTCATATAATCCGAAAAGCATGCTCATCAACGTGGATTTTCCCGCACCATTCTCCCCTAGCAACGCAAAAATCTCCCCTTTCCTAATCGAAAGGGAAATATCATCATTGGCAACAATCTTTGGAAATCGTTTGGTGATATGTCTGAACTCCACCAAAGTCCGGTCTTTCTCCTGCATTCTGTCTCCCAAAACAAAAACATCCACTTCAAAGAATCGAAGTGGATGCCATAGGGTTATTTCACTTTGAACTGTTCAGGAGTAAAGCCCCCAAAATTGGAAGCAGGCACAATTGTTCCAGCCTTCACAGCGATATAGGCCTTATCCAACTTGGCGATGGTATCGACACTGAGCTGCTGATGACCTGAGGTCTTCACATACCCGGTGGAATCGGTATCGGCCTTAAGCACGACATTGCCACCTTTGAAGGTACCTTTGACAATGGCTTCCAACGTGCGATCCACGTTCAAGGACATGACCTTTAGCACACTGGTGAGAATGATGTTCTTTGTACCATTCGCACCATCATTCCATTGATCTACATCGCACCCAATGACCATTGCCTTGCCATTGCTTTCCTTTGCAGCAGTGAACACACCGTTACCGCTACCGCCAGCAGCGACAAACAGGATGTCACAACCTTCATTGATCAGCTTCTGCCCAACAATCTTGCCGGTCGACTCATCAGCAAACGAACCAATGTAGTTGCCTCCGACATTCGCACCAGTCACATCAGTTCCAGCCTGGGAAGCAAGCTCAACACATTGTACTGTCTTACCCTCAGTCTCGTTGATATACTTCACTCCGCATTCAAAACCATACTGGTAGTTGACGTTGGAAGGATAGGCGATGCCATTGACGACAGCGACTTTTCCACTCTTCGTCTCCAAAGCGGCAGCCATACCAGCGAAGAACCCACTTTCCTGCTCCGCAAACTGCATGGCATATACGTTGGAAAGCTCGACCTGGGCACCAGTGGCATCAGAGGGGAAGGAATCCACCAGAATGAACTTAGTGCTTGGATTTTCCTTGGCCAATGCCCCAATGCCTGCAAACTGGAAACCAGTGCAGACCTCAACATCATAGTCAGCGACAATATCACTGGCAGCCTTCACGGCAGCAGCGCTATCACCGGTCGGTTCACGGACAGGAGTGACAGTGGAAGCCGGGTGCCTCTTGA
>JBAXZS010000237.1:0-3985 GCA_041670175.1 Sphaerochaetaceae bacterium
CATACTCGCAGTTCTCTCAAAGGGAATTCGTTCGGTGATGAAGGCACCATCATCACTCATGCCTTTTGCCATGTTGATCACCAGACAGTTTCTTGGAGCGATATCCTTGATTTCATTGGTAAAGCTGACAATGACCTTGGAAGGGATTATCAACAGGATGTCATCAGCGTTGGCAAAGATTTTTTTATCGGTTGTGGCTCTGATGCTCGTATTCAGGATGTGGGTTGGGTAATACTTGCTGTTGCGATGGTTACGGTTGATATCATCAGCGACAGCCTTGTCCAGGCAATATATGATGACCGTATTGTTTTGATTCCAGCTGAGTCTTTGTGCCATGGCCGTGCCGAATACACCGGACCCTGCGATGATTATTGTTTTCTGCATGTGATGCTCCCTTGTCTACTATACCTAAGCCGAGTTATCGGGACAAGGTCATTTCCATATATACAGAAATAGGGTAGCACCATATTATTGAACAATATGAAGACAATCATAATTGGAAATGGAATCTCAGGATATATGGTGGCTTCCGCTTTGGACAAGGCAGGGATGGAGGTGCTCCAGTTCAGTGAGGAGCCTTATGGGTTTTATAGCAGGATTAAACTTCCTCAGGCTCTTTGTGATGAAAGGGCCTTGGCCTTGTTGCCGACTCAAGTGGATCCCTCTTATCTCAGACATCAGAAAGTAATTGCGTTGGATATCAAGGGAAAACAGGTCATATTGGAGGACCATAGTACCGAAAGCTATGACAAGCTTGTGCTGGCCACTGGGAGTCGGAGCCGTACCTTGGCACAGTTTGATGCGATACAAGGAGTGCATCCGTTACGTACTCTTTCGGATGCCTATGCTCTTACCAAGGAGATGCGAGGTCCTGTATGCGTGCTGGGGGGAGGTCTTCTGGGATTGGAGGTCGCCCGTACCATCTCAGGAAAAGGTTTTGCGGTCACTGTCCTTGAAGGTGCCGCTCATATACTGAACCGGCAGCTCAATGTCGAAGCCTCAGTACTTTTGAAGAGCCGACTGGAAAATGAAGGTTTGCATATTGAAGAGAACTTCGCGTTATCCACGGTAGAGCAGGGCGAAGGTTCAATTGTCGCGGTCTCCAGCAAGGATGGCAGACAGAGAGAATGCAGGACGATGGTGCTGTCCTTGGGGGTGAATCCCGAGGTGACTTTGGCTAGGGAAGCAGGGCTGATAGTTTCCCGTGGCATTGTGGTCAATGAAAAGCTGGAGAGTTCCGCCAAGGATGTATATGCCATTGGTGACTGCGCGGAGCATGACAATATGGTTCCTGGCATTACAAGTGTGGCCTCTCTCATGGCTAACACCCTTGTATCCTTGCTTCAGGGGAAAGAGGCTAAGTATGTAAGCCCCCCTCTCATGACCAGACTCAAGGATGACAGTTTTGATTTGGTGAGTATGGGGGATGTCACTGGTGAGGTTCACCACAAGGAAGAAGGCGAGAGCCATGAGTTCTTCTTCACCAAGGAAGGTATCCTTTGTGGAGTAATTCTGTTCAATGCCTCAGACAAACTCTCTTTTGCCAAGGCTTCCCTTGGTAAAAGCTTCAGTGCTTTCTGATGATATAGAGCCGTGAACCAAAATCCCCCAGCACTCTGGTCTGGCTGTCATAGCCTGTGCCTGAGAACTGCTGGTTGAGTTTGATTCCTGCATATTTGAGTATTCCCCCACTGACGGTATAATGCTCTATTTCACTATCCAGATTTATCTTGTTAACAATCATCTTCTGTATCTTGTCGTTTGTCTTGTCCAGGACCCCAACGTGCTTGATCAAGTTGCCAAACAGGGATAAGGGGATTTTCTGTTGGCGAGGGAATACCTCATAGGTGGCATCCTCCTCCACTTGAGGTACAAGAAGTATATCACTCGAGGTATTCACCGGATTGAGTGTCTGGAACCATAATACGATGAAGGTGTTTTTGTCCTGGCTGGCCATGGTCCACTGGATGATTGAATCGTTACGATTACGGTTGAAGGTTCCAAACTGGAAGATGGAGCGCATTTGTTTATAGAAATTAATTTGTTCGGTGATGGTTTGTTTCTGTTCCTTGGTCAGTATTGTGATATCCATCTCGTAGCCAAGATCCCCAAAGCAGGCGACATTGAACCGTGACTCAAGGTCGCTGTTGCGTAGTGTCTGGTGATTAGGACAATCACTTACATGGCAGCCCATGGAAGAGAGTGGATAGCCATAGCTGGTTCCTTCCTGGATGGCGGTCCGGCAAAGTGCGTCGGTATTGTCGCTTGTCCATATCTGCTTGAAATAGCAAAGCATCCCAAGATCAAAACGGTTGCCTCCGCTGGCACATCCCTCAAAGAGGACATTGGGGAATCTCTCTGTTAATTTGTCAAGCAGATCATAAAGGCCTAATACGTATCTATGATTGAATTCTCCCATGTCTGCTATCTCGCTGTTGGCACTGAAAAGGTCCGAGAAGATACGGTTCATGTCCCATTTCACATAATTTACATCGCAGGAAGTGAAGACTTCACTCAAGGTGTCAAGAAGATAGGTCCTGACCTCCTCACGGGTCAGGTCAAGAATGTATTGATGCCTTCCCACCGAGGGTTCTCTTCCCTTGATGGCGATTGTCCACTCTGGATGCTTCTTGTAAAGAAGACTCCGCATATTTACCATTTCCGGCTCAACCCAGAGGCCGAACATCATTCCCAAGTTGTGAACGTCTTTTGATAATTCTGTCAGGCCCAAGGGAAGTTTCTTAAGGTTGACAAACCAATCTCCAAGGCCTGAGGTATCATCATTACGGGAGCCGAACCAACCATCATCCAGTACGAATAGCTCAAAGCCAAGTACCCTTGCCTGTTTTGCAAGGCTGAGCAGTTTCTCCTCTGTGAAATTGAAATAGGTCGCTTCCCAGTTGTTCAGCAATACGGGTCTCTCCCGATATTTCCAGATTCCCCGGATGATATGTTCGTTGACAAAGTTGTGGAAGTTCTTGCTGGCTTCGTTGAACCCTTTCCCACTATAGGTAAGGATGGCTTCAGGGGTGGTGAAGGATGCTCCCGCGATGAGTTTCCAGCAAAAAAGTTCTCCATTGATACCGCAAAGCAGTCTGGTTTTCCCGAAAGGCGAGATTTCCACCGCCTCGCGATGATTGCCACTATAGATGAGATTGCACCCGATGACCTCTCCAAAATCCTCTCCCGCATTGGGTCTGGAAAGAAAAACCAAGGGGTTATGGTCACTGCTGGAGACACCGGTACGGCTTTCATTGACGGTCAAACCTCGGAAAAGAGGCCTTGTCTCCTTGATACGTTCTCTTGCCCAGGCCCCATTGAAGGTGGTGAGATTCCATTTGTCATCGAACAAGTCCAACTGGAGGGAACTCAGGTTCCTGATGGTTAGGGTATCTTTTGTGTTATTGATAAGCTCTGTCTTGCGCAAGATGATGTCGCACTGGTCAAAGGTGGTATAGGAAAGGATCAGGGATATATCCAGACAGGTATCCTTGAGCTTCACTTGGAGAGTCGTGCATTTTTCACTGTCTCCATAAGCCTGGGCATTCCCGTCCTTGAGAAGGGGCTTTCCCTGTATGATTGAATGGGATACATAGACGAAATCAAGTGTCCTCATCCCCTTGTCATACTCCAGGACTACCATGGGAATTCGATAGTCTCCTTTGCCTTCGGTTGAGACTTCCTGGCAAAGATTTTCCAAGAACAGAGTATTGTACTCTTCGGTATAAGCGGTTTCTGCTCCAATGCTTACATGATGCTTATCCTTCAGAGCATCACGGTCTGTGGTCTGTATTGTAATCCTGGAACCATAATAGAGATGCTCCAAGTGTCCTGTTTCATTGACAGAGAAGAGATATGTTGTTGAGTTCGTATTGAGAGAAAACAGATGATTTTGAGAGACTATCATGATAAAAGATCTCCTTGCAACTTATCTGAGATTCTAGAACAAGTATAACGAGGAGAAAGGAAAATGACACTATTTTTC
>JBAXZS010000238.1:0-3978 GCA_041670175.1 Sphaerochaetaceae bacterium
CGCCGATGGTACTACGGTCTTTCCGTGGGAGAGTAGGTAGCCGCCGGGCCCTTTCTTTTTCCCCCTCACACAGGGGTTCTTTGCCGCCTCGGATACTATGTCTGAGGCCTTTTTTTTGTCTCCAGAACAAGGAATATGGTACTGTTCTTGTTATGGAGAGGATGGATCCTATGTTCTAATGACATGATTTGTGAATCAATTTCTTGTCTTTTTGAGGTTCAGCATCTTTTTCAATTTACCTATATGGAATATAAACATAGTTCTGATTCAGAATCCAGGATCCTGTGGTAAATGTGATAGATTGTCTTGATGTTTGCTGTGGAAATAACAAACAATAACGAGTATACTTTTCATATTCCAGGGGGAAGTGTGTGATTCGATTTTCTAAACCGACAATTCGAAGAAAAGACATGAATGCGGTGTTGCAAACCATGGTTGATGAGAAAATTGGCCCTGGTGAGCGCAAGCAGGAATTCAACCGCCTTTTTTGTGAGATAGCCGGTCGGAAATATGGAATTATGCTTCGTTCATATTATGATGCCATTCGCTATTGCCTTTCTGTTTGTAAGATAACAAACGAAAGCATAGTTGGCATGAGTGTGTTATCCCCTCAGCTTCATGCCCTGGCTGTACGAAGTCTTGGGGCAAAGATAAAACTTGGAGACATTGATCCAACAAATGGATGTCTCTCTTTGTTGGAATCACAACGTCTGGTGGAAGAGGGTGCGGACGTCATTCTTCTTGATGAGCCAATGGGAATGATTCCTCACCAAATCGACTATTCGAGTCTTGGGGTTCCCTTAATTGAAGATATCACCCAAAGTTTAGGTTCTTCATATGATGAAGATAAGGCTGGAATGCGTGGCAATCTCGTCATCTGTGCCTTTGAAGAAGAAGATATGATCAGTACTGCGGGTGGTGCTGCTATTCTGTATGACGATCCAGCCTTTAAGGAAAGCTTTTCCGTCCAATTAGAAGGCCTTCATAATTTTGTCGAATTACCTGATTTGAATGCCGCCTTGGGAGTTATCCAATGTATGACATTCAACGAGCAACTCGAGAAAAGAAGGAGCTTTTATCGTCTATTCCAGAAGAATTTGATGAAGACTCATCATAAAGTTTTTGGCATTGCCAATGCCGACTACAATATCAATGGTTTTGGTTTTGCCGTCCAGCTGGATAGCAGGATTGAAGATGTGATGAAGTTTGCCAGCAAATATCAAGTATCCTCCCAAAAAACCTTTGCAGGGTGTGTGGGTTCTGATATGAGAGAGGATTTTGGGCATTTTGGCAAAGCAATACCCTTTATGCTTAGGTGTCTCTCTTTCCCACTTTATCCCTTTATTAGCCAGCAGGATAACGATTTATTGGTTAAAGTGATTTCTCATTTACCTTAGAAAGGACTTGTACCATGGTTGAAAATGTATTGATTATTGCCAATTGGAAAAAAGAAGAAAGTCATGCCTTATCGATGGAGATTGAGCAGTATTTATCTCAAAAAGGCATTCATTCAATAACGATAAGAACAAGCGATGAGCAAAAGGAACTTGTCGTTCCCTCGAATGCAGATCTGGCCATAAGCCTTGGAGGGGATGGTACTGTTCTTTATTGTAGTCATTATCTTCATGATTTTGGTATTCCTATTCTTGCAATCAATCTAGGCACTTTTGGGTATATCACGGAAATAAGCAAAGACGAATGGAAAGAAGAGCTTGGATTATACTTGCAAGGAGACGGGAGACTGTCTCGTCGTCTTATGATTCGGGTAACAGTTGTAAGGGATGGTCATAGACTTTTTTCCAGCCATGGACTGAATGAGATGGTGGTCTCATCCAGTGGTATCAGCAAGGTCGTGAATCTTTCCATGAAAATGAATGACACGCTTGCAGGAATCTTTCGCGCCGATGGCTTGATTATTGCCACCCCAACAGGTTCGACAGGGTATAGTCTTGCTGCAGGAGGCCCAATCCTTGATGTGGATTTGGATGATCTGATTGTCACTCCTGTTTGTCCTTTCACTCTTTCCAACAGGCCTCTAGTGGTGAACGGGGAAACACAGATTTCAATAACGGTGCTCCCTGGTCAAAGGACAGATTTGATGCTCACCGTTGATGGCCAGCAGACTTTCTGTTTGCTTGAGGGGGATACCGTGGTAGTTGAAAAAGCCAGAAGCAAGGCGCTTATTGTTACCAGTTGCAAACGGTCATACATTGAAGTCATTCGAGATAAGCTGAATTGGGCAAAGGGAGGTTTCCATGCTTGAGAAACTATCGATACGGCATTATGCCCTTATTGATGACGCCCAGATTGAATTTGCACCAAACCTTACGGCATTGACAGGAGAGACAGGTGCCGGGAAATCCATCATTATGGGGGCTTTGGGATTACTTCTTGGAGATAAAGCCGATAACGATGTTATCCGTACTGGTTATGACAGCGCAATTGTGAGCGCTTCTTTTTCCATGGATGAGTCATCTGAAGAATTGTTGAACGTGCTTCATGGAATGGATATTGAACTTGACGAAGGTTCTTTGGTATTGTCACGGACAATAAAGAATAACGGGAGGTCCTCCATCACTATTCAGGGCATTGTGAAAACCCGGAATGAACTCTCCCTTGTAGGTAGGTGCTTGGTTGATATCTCCGCCCAGCGTGACCATCAGAGTCTTTTTCTTTCTTCCAAGCAGATGGATGTCCTGGATTCCTATGCAAAGGATCAAAATGAGATTGAGGCTTATACCATAATCTGGAACGAATGCAAGACTTTGGAAAAGGAGAAGGACGAACTTGCGGGTCTTCTTGCCTCGGCAAATAAAGAACAGGACTATCTTACTTTTGCAACTGACGAAATTGAAAAACTCAATATTCAAAAGAACGAGGATGAGCTTATTTCAAGCCAACTGAAGGTTATCCAGTCTTTTGAACAGATTCATGAACAACTTTCCTTGGCTGTGGATTACCTCCATAAAGGAGAGGATGATGGCCTGGGTTCGATAACCGCTATGCAAGAAGCTTCCAAGGCGCTTGCCTCTGCATCCAAGGCGGATGCGAGCCTCTTGGGGTTACAGGAACGGTTGGAAAGTGCAACTATTGAATGCCAGGACATCTATGAAACGATAAGGGATTATCTTGATACCATGACTTTCAGTCAGGAAACTCTTGACCAGATGCAAAACAGATTGAGCAATTTGCAAAGGATGAAAAAGAAATACGGTCCATCGCTGGACGATGTGCTTGCTTTCTACCAACAATCCAAAGCAAAACTTGAATATGGGATTAGTGGAGAGGAAAGGCTTTCCAAGTTGGAAAGACAATATAGCGAGAAAAAAAGCTTACTCTTGAAAAAGGCCGAGGGGCTCTCGGCAACTCGTAAGAAAAATGCCATAACACTCGCAAAGGAAGTCGAGAATACCCTTCATGAGCTTGGAATGGGTCAGGCTGCTTTTTTTATCAATGTGGAGCGAAGGGAACTTGGACCGAATGGTTTTGATGAAGTGAGTTTTTGTATTTGTGCCAATCCTGGTTTGGAAACCAGATCCATTGTCGAGGTCGCCAGTGGTGGTGAACTATCACGAATTATGCTTGCCCTCAAATCAACCTTGGAAAAAAACGACCATGTGCAGACCTTGGTCTTTGATGAGATAGATAGTGGCATTGGAGGAACCGTGGCTGTCGAGGTCGCCAAGCAACTAGAGAAGCTTAAGGCAGGTCATCAGGTGATTGTGATCACCCATCTTGCTTCTGTCGCCTCAAGGGCCGATAACCATCTTGTAGTTAGTAAATACGTCAAAGACGGACAAAGCTTCACCACTATCAAAGCAGTGTCAGGGGAGAGCCGGGTCGAGGAAATTGCCCGCATGCTCAGCGGGGACAGCACTAGTGTGGTAAGTCTTGAGCATGCTCGACAATTGTTGCGAAATTGAGCTCGTAGCCAAGGGTCCTGACTTCAGAAGAACAATCAGTGGTGATAAAAGGATA
>JBAXZS010000239.1:0-3959 GCA_041670175.1 Sphaerochaetaceae bacterium
CTTCATCATAGGAAAAGGTCACCGGTTCCGGGCTGTAGACTACCTGGATTCCTTTTCCCACACCTCGCTTGCGCAAATTTGTTCGCACTTGCCTGGCAAGCGGACAGCCAGAGCTATCCATAAGGTCTCCTGTCGTTATGAGTGCAGGATTCCTTCTTAAAGCCGCCCCCATGCTGCTGATGATGGGTTTCCCTAATGTATATGCCGAATACAAAAGCTCGCATTTTGGGCCAAGGGAATCAATCGCATCGATGACCAGATTGTTTTCCTCAACCAAAACCTGATTAAGATTTTCATTGGTGACAAAGATATCCAGTGTCTCTACTTGGCAGTCAGGATTGATGGTTTGAATGCGCTGTCTTGCTGCTTCCACCTTTTTCATACCGATTGTCTCATAGGTTGCGAATATCTGCCTGTTGATGTTGCTCGCTTCCACACTGTCAAAATCAACAAGGCGCACTTTGCCGACCCCGCTTCTCACCAGAGCCTCCAAAGCAAAACCTCCGACAGCGCCCAAGCCCACGAACGTGACGCATTTCTGATGAAGAGCCTGTACGGCGTCTTCACCAAGAAGTCTGCTTGTTCGTAAGAATTGTTCTGGTCTCATCGATTCTCCTTACCAATTGTGCAATTGTCAGGTGCATTGCCCCTGCCATCATAGCATAGTGTTCTTCGAGCAATATACTATAATTTGTATTCTCTGTGGCGTCACTCTCCAAAAGGAAGGGATGCTCTTTTAATTCATTTATCCTTGAGATGAGCTTGGTCTTGTATATCCGGGGTCCCAGGGAAAACACCACCCCTTTCCTATACCCCTGATTCGCTGTCTCGATGCTTCCTGTGAAACCGTGCCACAAGATAGGGACATCAGAAGGGAGAAGGGATAGAAGCAGGCCATCACATTGCACAGAATGGATGCTGACCATCCGATGATACTGCTTGGCCAAGTCGAACACTTCAATCAGAAAAATTCTCTGCTTATCCAAGAGAGGAAACCGCTTGTCCAGGCCGACCTCTCCAATTTGATATTGCTTGTTCTCTTGAAGTAATGTCTCCATGGTATACAAAGAAGAATCCAGGGGGGATGAACCGGGAAGCAACCCGATGGAAGGAGTTATCGAGGTTGAAAGACCTGCAAGTTGTACCCACTCTTCTTGTTTTGAGGTACAAAGGATGCCCGTGGCCTCCGAGGAGACACCAAGATGGAAATGGGCGTCAAAATGGCTCATAGCACCAACCCAAGATAGGTGACAAATATGCTTGCGATGATAGGGATAATCATTGGCATCTTGAACCAAGCCAGGATATAGGCGACCCCTACACCCATGACGCCTGCATACCAAGTAGGATTGAAATCCCAAAAGGCCCCGGGGCAGATCAGGGCACCTAAAGCCGCAATGGGGAGAAGCCTCAGGCATTTATTGAGGAAAGGGGGGAGATGATTGAGAAACGAGGCATAGTAAGGAATCGCTCTCACCAAGATGGTTGCTACCGCTGAAGCCAGAATATAGACAAAGTACGGAATGTTGTGGCTCATTGCACGGCCTCCAATCCTTCATCGCTGATAAAAAACGCACCGAGCAATGTCGCAGTGAGCATGGAAATGACAAAGGACCACCCCGTACCGAGATGGACAAAGATAATCAGAAGACTATTGAGGGTAGCCGAGACGGCACTGATGAGGAGTACCATGGCCCCTTTCTGCCGAGTTTCCTGGGCGAGCAGGGAGCTGAACATTGCATAGAGAGTGACTCCCACAGCCATTTGCATGGCATAGGGGAGGAACATACCCACCCAGAATCCAACGAACGTGCCAGTCACCCATCCACAATAACTGATCAGCTCCAAGCCGGACATATAACGCCAAGAAAGGTTTCTTCCCTTAAAGATTGCGACTGAGAACACCTCATCAGTGGTTCCGAATGCCACCATGAACCTTTTTATTCCCCGTACATCCTTGAGTTTTGGTGTAATGACCGCACCCATGAAGGAATACCGGAGATTGACTAAAAGCACGGAGATGAACATCTCGGTGATCATGGCACCGCTGGAAAGAAGCGAAATGGCCAAGAACTGTCCACTTCCTGCAAAATTTGTCAACGAAAACAGCGCAGCTTCCCATAGTTTAAGACCCGCAGTCCTGCAAACCAGCCCAAAGGCCATCGCTGTCGGGAAATATCCTATGCAGATGGGAAACCCATCCTTCACTCCTTCGGAAAAAGAGAGAACGGGGAACTGGGTACTTTGCTCCATATAAAAATGGTATCTTTTTTTGGGTGTTGGTGCAAGTCGGTTTCAATGGTATACTCAACAGCAAGAGGTATTTGATGGCTTTGTTCTTGACAAATACGGGTCTTTCTTGCCTGATGGAAGGAAAAGAGCTGGACTCCAAACAGATGCTCTCCTTGTTCCAGCAAAGTAAAAAATATGAAGTCGAAAGTTCTGGTTGCTATTATTCCTATGTGTTCGACAGTGGCCTGGAATTGGTCTTTAGGGTTTCTGAAGTCCAGAAAGAGCAAGAGATCCTAGGTGTGGATGTCCATATGAGTGGCCGTTGCATATGGAAAGCAAAACCTGTGAATTTCATTGGGGAGCCACAATTCCTTGCCCTGTCCATGCTGATGACCAATCCGGATGAAAGCGTTGTGTTTGCTACAGATGTAGTACGTGCGGCTCTTTCCCTGAAGTTTGACAACACCAATGAACTGTCCATGCAGGTATGCGCTTTCCCGAATGCTCTTGATGTCTATGAGAGTCGTGAGGCGTTTGAAGCCATGGTCAGTGAAGGTAATCGGTTGCTCGACCGTCAGATTCTTCCCTACAACTACATCATGGCACAGCAGAAGAATGTGGAAGCCAGACGGAAAGAATTCTTCAAGCGTAATGAAAAGTTGTCCTTCTTCTGTGGCCCGGTCCTAGCGGTGGAGGAAAGAGATAATGGATATCGGTCGACTCACTGTTCTGTGGCCACCATCGCCACCCAGATGGGTCATTTGGATGTGGTCTATAGTCCTACGCAGCTGGACAGACCTTTGGAAAAAGGATGCTATGCGGTTTGCAGCGCTTTGATTAGTGCGGATATCCTGGAGGTTTCAAAACCACTTTATTGACAAGTTATTCTCTGAGAAGGATAATCCTTATATGTCAAATTCAATCATCACCAAGGCCGCCTTGGCCCAATCATTGAAAAGTTGTATGGAAAAAAAACCGTTGGAAAAGATTTCAATCGGTGAGGTATGCGCCCGTTGTGGATTGAACAGGAAAAGTTTCTATTATCATTTCAGGGACAAGTACGAGCTGGTCAATTGGATATATGAAACTGAGATAAACACCACCATCCTCAGTAATCTGGAGAACAAGAAGGTAGGGGAGCTTGCCTTGATGATTTGCCAGTATATCTACGAGAACCGGGTGTTTTATCTCAACGCTCTTCAGGTTTCCGGACCACATTCGTTTCATGACTATTTCTGCAGACAGATCCAACCCCTGGTCGACAAGACACTGGACGTCAAAGGTGATGACACCTTGGATCTCGAGGAGTTGTCAGAGCTGATAGGTGATTTTTGCCTTTCGGCCGTACGCCGTTGGATTGGACGTCCTGATCCACAAGAGCCACAAAAGTTCCTTGACAACCTGACTAAAGTGAGCATATCCCTTTCCGGCAGACTCATTTCCTTGTTTCTCGCTTAGTCATTCCACTTCATTTGTTAAGTTTTGGGACAACTGAGAAAAATTGACCATTTCCTCTTTACCCGTTTGATTTTATATCAAAAAAAAGAGGTTGAAATGGGAAAGGTTAAGAATCAAATGACTGCGGCTATGGCGCAGGTGGGTATGAACTATATCAGTTCTGATCCTCAAACAAATTTGCCAAAACTATTGGAGTGGGTTGACAAGATTGATTCAAGGAATGCTTACAAGGGTGCCAGGGATTTTATAAGGAATATACTTAAGGACCC
>JBAXZS010000240.1:0-3937 GCA_041670175.1 Sphaerochaetaceae bacterium
AATGCCAGATAAGTTGCAAGGAGACCTTTTACCATGATAGTCGTACAAAATCATCTGTTTTCTCTCAATACAAACTCAACAACATATCTTTTCTCAATCAATGAAACAGGACACTTGGAGCATCTTTACTATGGCTCCAGGATTGCAATACAAACCTCGGACCTTGATGCCTTGAAGGATAAACATCATGTAAGCATTGGAACAGAAACCGCTTATAATGAAAAGCATAGCACCCTGTTCTTGGAAAACCTCTGCCAGGAAACCTCTACAGAAGGCAAAGGGGATTATCGAATTCCCATGGTAGTCTTGGAATATGGCAAGGGGATGAGGACACTTGATTTCGTCTATGCATCCCATTCAATCATACAAGGGAAACCCTTGGACACAGTGGGGAATGCCCAGGCTTACGGAGACAGCGAAAAATGCATGACACTCCAGGTGGAACTCAAGGATACCTGCCTGGATATCTCCCTGATCCTTTCCTACACCACCTTTGACCAGTGTGACGTCCTCTTGCGCAAGACAGAGATTATCAACAGAACCAAGGAGACTATAACCATCAGGAACCTGAGCTCCCTCCAGTTGGACTTGTTTGATGACAAATGGAATCTCACCACCTTCAATGGGGCTTGGGCAAGAGAACGCATCAAGGAGACCAAGCCTCTTTTTTGTGGCCTGACCATCAATGAAAGCCGTACAGGAGTCTCCAGTAGCGACCATAACCCCTTACTCTTTCTTTCCAGACCCAACGCAACCGAGGATTTTGGGGAAGTCATCGGATGCAACCTTATCTATAGTGGCAATCATCGTGAAGCGGTGGAAATCTCACCTTTCGGGAAAACCAGGTTGCTTTGCGGCATCAATGGGGAACTCTTTTGTTGGAAACTCATTTCAGGAGCATCCTTCACCACTCCGGAAGCTATCCTTACCTACAGCAGGAAGGGATTCAACAAAGCCAGTGAGAACTTTCATGATTTTGTCAATGAACATATCATCCGGGGAATCTGGAAATATCGCGAGAGACCAGTATTGCTGAACAACTGGGAAGTGACCTATTTCAATTTCACTGAGGAAAAACTGCTCAATCTTGCAAAACAGGCAAGATCACTTGGCTTTGAGCTGTTCGTACTGGATGATGGCTGGTTCGGCTCCCGTAATGATGACACAGCCGGCCTTGGGGACTGGTTCGTCAACCTTGAGAAACTCCCCTCAGGTCTGGCGGAATTATCAAAAGACATCCACAACATGGGAATGATGTTCGGTCTCTGGGTCGAGCCGGAAATGGTGAATATGCGGAGTCTTCTTTACAAAAAACATCCAGACTGGACAATTGCCATCAAAGGAAGAGAGTCTTCGGTAGGAAGACATCAATACATTCTTGACCTGACCCGAGAGGAAGTAAGGGCGTATCTTTTCGACACCTTGAGCGAGGTCTTCACCTCTTGCGATGTGAACTATGTGAAATGGGATATGAACCGTATCTTCTCGGACCTTTTTAGCGCCAACAGCGAGATGGCGGACATGGGAGAGTTCAATCACAGATATGTATTGGGCCTCTATGGCCTGCTCAGCAAACTAACAGAGGAATTCCCCAATGTGCTCTTCGAGGGATGTGCCAGCGGGGGCAACCGTTTTGACCTTGGAATGCTTTGCTACTTCAAGCAGATATGGACAAGCGACAATACCGACACTCTTTGCAGGACATCCATCCAGGAAGGGACCAGTTATGGGTATCCGCTCTCTTCCATGGGTTGCCATGTAAGTGATTGCCCTAACCACCAGACACTTCGTAACAGCGACCTTGAATCAAGGTTCAATGTTGCTTGTTTTGGAGATCTTGGCTATGAGATGGATATCACGACATTGACCAAAGAGCAGAAGCAGACCATATCGGAACAAATTGATTTCTATAAACAGATGCGCCCTATTTTCCAGTTCGGAACCTTCAGTCGTAATCGTAACGATTCAATCATCCAGTGGACCGTTACCAGCCAGGATAAAAACACCCTCATCGTACTATGGTTCCAGACACTCAATCCGGTGAACACCTCAAGTGATTTGCTTCTTGTACCTCAAGTGGAGGAGGATGCCACCTATGACGTGTTTCCTCGCCAACAGAAAATCCCCTTATCGCTGTTTGGTAATCTAATCAAGCAGGTAGGGCTCCTGGACAAGGCAAATGACAAGATACAGAAGATGATTGTTTCCAAGGTAAACCTGGATAGCGAAATAGAACACTATACCGTCAGTGGAGGAATACTCAAATACGCAGGAATCAAACTCAACCAGCAGTTCTCGGGCACAGGCTATGATAGCCAGACCAGGGTGCTGGGGGATTTTGGCTCACGGCTCTATATCATCAGAAAGCACTGAAACTTGTACCAAGGGAGGCTTTGGCAAAAGAGAGTCTGTGTGAGGCATTGAACAGAATTACTCCACAAAGGATGCCTTCCTTGGTGAAATAGAACTCATGGCTCTCGCCTTCGTCCTTTTGATGCACCTCACCAGAGATGTCCCCCATACTCACCAGATCAAAACTGTCGTCCTTAAGCCTGGTCAGAAGGGGTGGATTTACATACACGGCCTCTTTTCCCTGGAACCGGGACACAAGGGTGTTGGCCATAAGCGAGGCCACACTTGTAATACCAGGAACCATCTTGTCATACTCCGCGCAGTCACCAATGGCATACACGTCCTTCGCCGAACTCTCCAGCTTGTTATTGACCACGATACCACGGGAAACTGTCAGCCCGGCCTCCCTCGCCAAAGTCACTTCGGGGTTCACTCCAAGGGACAGTATCATTGTCCGGCATTCTCTTCGCCTGCCGTCTTTACTGGAGACAGCAACAATTGAATCCTTGTTCCGCTCCACCGTTGATAATTCATAGTTCTCCTCAATATGCAGACCCTCATGTTCCAATCGGGTTTTCAAAAGCACGGAGGCGTCGACATTAAGCTGCCGGTTTAATATATGGGTGGCACCCTCAAGGACAGTAACCTCAAAACCTTTCCTGGAGATGGTACGGGCGACCTCCAATCCCAGAAGACCTCCTCCAAGCACGCATACAGGACTCCGCATGTCTTTGGTAAGGGCATAGGCATCGGCAAGAGTACGCAGGGCATGCACTCCTTGCATCGCATCAAACTGGGACAAGGTGCGGCTTCTGCTACCTGTTGCCAGCACAAGCCTGTCATAACCTTCGGTCCTGTGGTCCTCCAACATGACCTGTTTTCCCTTGATATCCAATGCGGTCACCTTCTGATGCCTAAGATATGGAGGACTCACCTGGGCAGGCAGCAAGGCCAGGGCTTTTTCATCACAAAGAGCCTGGGGAAGTTTAATCCTGCTATAAAACCCATAAGGCTCCTCACTGAACTGAAGTACCTCCATCCCCGCCTTGTCCATTGCGGAAGCCACCATATATCCTGAGATTCCATTTCCGATTATGACTGTCTTCATATTGCTCAATAATAGGACACTCCCCTGTTTCTGTATATATGGAAATAGCCTTGTCCCGACAACTCGGCTTGGGTATAGTAGACAAGGGAGTATCTCATGCAGAAAACAATAATCATCGCAGGGTCCGGCGTATTCGGCACGGCCATGGCGCAAAGACTCAGTTGGAATCAAAGCAATACGGTCATCATATATTGCCTGGACAAGGCTGTCGCTGATGATATCAATCGTAATCATCGTAACAGCAAGTATTATCCAACCCACATCCTGAACACGAGCATCAGGGCCATAAACGACAAAAAAATCTTTGCCAACGCCGACGACATCCTGTTGATAATCCCTTCCAAGGTCATTGTCAGTTTTACCAACGAGATCAAGGATATCGCTCCAAGGAACTGTCTGGTGATCAACATGGCAAAAGGCATGAGTGATGATGGTGCCTTCATCACCGAACGAATTCCCTTTGAGAGAACTGCGAGT
>JBAXZS010000241.1:0-3906 GCA_041670175.1 Sphaerochaetaceae bacterium
AGTCTCGCTTCCCATGGAAAGATAAACTATGCCAATGCCACTATGATAAATGAATCAAAACTCTGTTCCACCACGGTAAACGGAATCGGCATGATCGAGACTCTCAAGGCCTCTGGGGCAGAGAATGGATTCTTCAACCGCTGGGCTGGGACCCGAAGCCAGCTGACAGGGACAATGGTTGAATTCCATTCCACGGATACACTTTTTCAAGCTATTCCCCCACTGGTGCGTCTTCTTTCCCGATTACTTGTGCTTACCCTTGGTGTCAATCTGATTATCCAGGGTAGGTTCACCGTCGGTGCCCTGGTGGCTTTTCAGGTCTTCATGGACCAATTCATGATGCCAGTGGAAAGTCTGATTAACAGTCAGCAAAGTCTCGAGGAGATGGCCACCTCCATTCACCGCATCTGGGATGTGATGGATTATCCTGCTGATGTCACGCTGGAAGGGAAGATTTGTGAGGAGAAAGAACTTGGGTTGCTCAAAGGGGATGTTGATATCTCCAATCTTACGTTCGGGTATAGCCGAATGCTTCCTCCGGTCATCTCTTCCTTTGACCTTCATATTGAGAGAGGCAAGCGTATCGCTTTGGTAGGGCCGACAGGTAGTGGGAAGAGCACCCTGGCCAAACTTATCCTTGGGCTTTGCCAGAGTTGGGAAGGTGAGATTCTTTTTGACGGGAAAAAGAGAAGCGAGTATCAACGGGAGGTCATGACGGCCTCTGTTGCGGTGGTGGATCAGGAGATCAAGATGTTTGAGGGGACCTTGATGGATAATATGAAGCTCTGGGACAGTACCATTGATGATTCTGTAATCATCCAAGCCTGCCGTGATGCGCAGATCCATCAGGAGATCATGCTTCGTAGCGGAGGCTACAGTTGTATGGTGGATGAAGGTGGTAAGAATTTCAGTGGAGGCCAATTGCAACGTTTTGAGATCGCCAGGGTCCTCGCCCTCAATCCTTCTGTGCTGATCCTGGATGAGGCCACCTCGGCGGTTGATGCGGATACCGAGTATTTGATCATGCAAGCGATTCGGAAAAGGAACATAACAAGCATCACCATATCCCATCGTCTGTCCGCTATCCGTGACAGCGATGAGATTATTGTGCTTGACCAAGGGCATATCGTGGAGCGTGGAAGTCACGACCAGTTGTTCAGGAGCGGTGGACTTTATTCCCGCTTGGTCACAGTGGAGTAGCTATATGGCTGTTGAAGATACCAAGATACGTGAACGCATAAAAACCGACAATCAGACGATGCAAAGCTCGTTGTACGACATGGCCTCTCTGTTTAGGGGTGACAGGAGCGTGCTTGCCACTGATGAGTTGAGAAAACAAAGCGCACGTACTTCAGTTGAGGAAATATGCAAGTATTACCATGTGTACTATACCAAGGAGAGCAGTGACCGGCTGGATGAGGTGGATGTTCAGCTGGACCGAATGCTCAGACCCTCGGGGTATATGCGCCGATCCGTGAAGCTTGAAGGCCGTTGGTGGAAGAACTGCCGCACCGCAATGCTATGTGAGAGCCATGATGGTACCACTGTCGCCCTGATTCCCAATCGGTGCAGCGGCTATACCTTCTTTGACTATACCCT
Source organism: Sphaerochaetaceae bacterium (assembly GCA_041670175.1). GTDB lineage: Bacteria > Spirochaetota > Spirochaetia > Sphaerochaetales > Sphaerochaetaceae > JBAXZS01. The sequence goes on from JBAXZS010000241.1 coordinate 1,600, forward strand.
GGGCAAGCGTATCAAGGTAACGGAGGATTCCTCAAATGTCCTTACAAGCAACGCTACAATGTTCTACAGGCCTTTGCCTCAGAGAAAGCTCAGTACCAAGGACCTGCTGCATTTCTTCAATTCCCTCATACCCCGTGCCGACTATATCGCTTTCATTTGCCTCTCCCTGGTTCTGATCGGGTTGGGTCTCATATTCCCTTTGGCGATGAAATATCTTTTTTCCATAATTATTCCAAGTACAAATTACAGTCTGGCCTTTTCCTTGGTTATCATGCTTTGTGGGGTCGCCATCGGACATACCTTGATAGAAATCACCCAGGAACTGATAAAAGGCCGCATTGAGCTGGGTGTGACGGATGGTTTTCAGAGTGCGGTCATGGCACGTCTGGTATATCTTCCGGCTTCCTTCTTTGGCAAGTACAGCAGTGGAGAGCTGACTGAAATCATCAATTCTTTCAATAAGATTCCTTCGGCGATTCTCAGTCTGATTCTTGGCTATGGGGTCAATATCCTTTTCTCGCTTGTGTATCTGATACAGGCATATTCCTTTGCTCCAAGCCTGCTTGCTCCAGCTTTGGTCGTGCTTGTCCTGCAGTTTTGCTGTTCCGTGCTAGGGGCCCTTGTCTCCCAGAGAATCCAGAACCAACGGCTTGCCTTCTCATCCAAGCTTTATTCCCTTGTCTACAATCTCTATTCCTGCATACAGAAAATAAAGAGTGGAGGAGGGGAAAAACGTGCATTTGGGAAATGGGCGTCAATGTACAAGAAGGTCATGGAAACGGAACTTATCCCTCCTTTTTTCTTGAAGGTGGAACAGATTATCCAAAGTGGATTGTCGCTTGTAGGTATCGCAGCCTTTTTCTTGATTGCCTCCTCAAACACGATAGCGGTATCCGATTTCATTGCCTTTATCCTTTCGTATGGTCTTGTTAGTGCTTCCTTTCTGTCATTGGCGAACCTCTCCTCCTCGTATGCTCTGATAAAATCCGCGCTCACGCAAGGGAAGGCTTTGCTGGAGGAAGTTCCTGAATTGACCTCCGATAAGCAATTTGTCGACCATGTTGAAGGGAAGATAGAGGTGAATAATATTAGTTTCACCTATGATGCGCAGAAATACAAGACGCTTGACAATCTGAGCATCTCCATAGAACCGAAGCAATATGTGGCCCTCATAGGACGAACCGGATGTGGCAAGAGCACCTTGGTCAAGCTCCTGCTTGGTTTCTCCCAGGTGCAGGAAGGGGCTATCTATTATGATGGGCGGGACATGAACACCCTGGATTTGCCTTCTTTGAGACGGCACATCGGGGTGGTGCTGCAGAATGGCAAACTGCTTTCAGGGGATATACTGAGCAATATAACCATCATGGACAGTAACATCACAGAGGAACAGGTATGGGCCGCCGCAGAGATAGCAGGTATTGCCAATGATATCCGCAAGATGCCAATGGGCCTTTACACCCATATCAGTGAGGGGCCCGGTGGTATTTCAGGAGGGCAAAGGCAACGTATCATGATAGCCCGAGCCATAGTTGCCAATCCCTCAATAGTCATTTTCGACGAGGCGATGAGCTCTTTGGATTACCTCACGCAGAAACAGGTGTCCGAATCGTTGGAACAACTGGATTGCACCCGTATCATCATTGCCCATAGGCTTTCCACCATCAAGCAATGCGATAAGATTTTTGTCATGGATCGAGGGCACATCGTTGAAGAGGGGACTTTTGCCGAGTTGGAAGCGGGTGGACAGTTGTTCACCTCGTTGATCAAGAGGCAGCAACTGTAGCCTTTATTTTTTGTAGGGGCTTGAGTAACTGTACTTTTTTGCAATTCCATCGTATATTATATACAAGAGGAAAACTATGGCAAGAAAAGAAAATAAAGAAGTTTGCCGTGAGGAAGGGAAGTCCAAGGTTCTCAATGATAGCGAGCTTTCCAAGATTCAGGGCGGGAACCAAGTCGCGGTATTGCACTTGCGCGCAGTAGTCCCCGAGAAGGTTACGATTGTTCCGACGGTGAATGGGTTCGATGTGGAATCAAACGTATCAGGTGCCAAGATTTCCACTGAGCAGGACGCTAGGGGAACCACTGTGAACATTGTGGGAAGATAAGACCTTCCCAAGCTATATACTTGCCACCGAGGTGGCATTTTTTTGTTCAAGGCTAAAGAGCCAAGGACATCAGGGAAAGTGCACGGTAGGAGCCATCCCTCAGTTTAAAGGATTTCTCCCTCAGTCCGTATGGGGAGAATCCAAACTTCCTGTATAATCCTATCGCCCGTATGTTATCTGATACGACTTCCAGTTC
>JBAXZS010000242.1:0-3903 GCA_041670175.1 Sphaerochaetaceae bacterium
CAGATGGGAATTGACCCTGTCCATTTTGGGATATGCATGATGACCATCGTCACTATGGGATGCATGACCCCACCGGTGGGAACAGCAATCTACATAGTATGTGGGATTCATAACTGCTCGATACAGGAATATGTCAAGGAGTCGATTCCCTTCTTTGCCGCCATATTAATAGAAGTTGTTCTGTTGGTTTTTATTCCACAATTGACGATGTTCCTACCAAATCTGATTTATTAGGAGAGCTGCGGATGAAACCGTTTCTTGATGATGACTTTCTCTTGAACAATGAAGTGGGCAAAAATCTTTTTCATACTTTTGCAAAGGGAAAACCGATCTTTGATTACCATTGTCATCTCAATGCCCAGGAAATCTATGAAAATAAGCCTTTCACCTCACTAGGGGAATTGTGGTTTGCCCATGACCATTATAAGTGGAGACTCATTCGGGCCAATGGAGTCGAGGAGAAACTGGTTACCGGTGCTTCCTCCTATTATGAAAAATACCTGGAGTTTGCAAAAACCCTTCCTTATGCAATTGGAAATCCTGTCTATCATTGGACGCATTTGGAACTGCAACGGTATTTTTCTATCGACACTGTCCTCGACGAGAGAAGTGCGCCGACTATTTGGAAAAGGGTGCAGGAGCAACTTGTCAATAAAGAATTTTCCCCGCGGTCCTGTATCGCTTCTTCAAATGTCCATACCTTATGTACCACGGAAGATCCTGCGGATTCTCTTGAGTATCACCAGCTTCTTAAAAAGCAAGGTTTTCCTGTCAAGGTCCTCCCTGCCTGGCGTCCTGACAAGCTGCTGGCTATCGAGAAAACCTCGTTTCGCCAGTATATCCGGACGTTTGGGCAGGTTTGCAATGTCAACATCGAGAATATGGAAGATCTTAAGGCCGCGCTCTGTCAGCGGATGGATGTGTTTGCCTTGAATGGATGTGTGGCAAGCGACCATGATATTGGTCATGTCCCTTACCAGGTGGCTTCCGATAAAGAGGTGGATGGTCTTTTCAAACGGGCAATGAACGGTGAAAACCTTTCAGTGCTTGAGCAAGACCAATACAAGACCTCTCTTCTGATTTTCCTTGCCCAAGCGTATCATCAGAGAAACTGGGTGATGGAGCTCCACATTGGTTGCAATCGTTCCCAGAATACCAAGATGGTGGAAAAGGTCGGGGAAGCTTGTGGGTTTGATTCCACAGGGGATTATGAGATAGCTTATCCTTTGGGGAAGTTGCTGAATGCCATGGAAAGCAACAATGCTCTCCCTAAAACAGTTCTCTTTTGTTTGAATCCCAAAGACAATTGGATACTTGCTAGTCTTGCCAACACCTTTCAGGATGCTGAGATCCCTTCGAAAATACAGTTTGGAACCGCATGGTGGATGCAAGATCACAAATATGGCATGGAACAGCAACTGACCGTGCTGGCGAACTCCGGCCTGCTGGGCCGGTTCATCGGCATGCTTACCGATAGCCGTTCCTATCTGTCCTATTCTCGCCATGAGTATTTCCGAAGAATCCTTTGCAATCTCATTGGTAGTTGGGTTGAAGGTGGTGAGTACCCCTATGACAGGGACAATTTGGGAAGGTTGATTGAAGGTATTTGTTTTGATAATGCCTTGCAGTATTTCCAGACAGGAGTATCCGGCCAGTCAGTTTAGGAAGGAGGCTTTCCTTTGTAAAAGGATTCTCTTAGGTTTTTTTGTTCGTATTGAGACATCCTTTGTCTTAAGATATACTGATACTATGGATTATACGGATGAAGTAGCTAAGCTTTCGCAAGCATTAAGAACCTATCAAAAAGCTTATTATGTAGATAGCAGGCCTTTGGTTTCAGATACTGAGTATGACAGGCTTTTTGACCGGCTTTCCCAGTTGGAGAAAGAGCATCCTGAACTCAAGGCTCCTGATTCGCCGACAATGCGTGTAGGTTCCGACCTTACCAGCGATTTCCCTGAGGTCAAGCATTCCATTCCTGTGCTGAGTCTGGATAAGGCCTATAGCAGTGAAGCCATCCTTTCCTGGATTCATAAGAGTGAGCAAAAAATGGACGAGGGCCTATCATTTGTCATTGAGGAGAAAATTGATGGGATATCGATGGTTCTTTACTACGAAGAGGGCCTTTTGGTTAGAGCGGTCACCCGGGGCAATGGTACCATTGGCAACGATGTGACTGCAAATATCAAGACTATAGCTTCGGTTCCTCTTCGCTTGAGTGAACCAGTGACTATGGCAGTGAGAGGGGAAGTCTATCTTCCTAAAGCTGCATTCCAGCAGTTGAACAAACAGATGGAAATCCCTTATGCGAATCCACGCAATCTTGCAGCTGGCTCCATTCGGAGAATCCATAGCAGTGAGACTGCAAAAATTCCCTTGAGCATATTTGTGTATGAAGGGTTTTGGGAAGGAAGGAGACCTCTTAATGACCATATCGAGATATTGGAGACTCTCAAGAAGTATGGGTTCAGGGTCAATCCGACCCTAGGGTATTTCTGCAAGGACGGTAATGAAGCAAAAAAGCGTCTGTCCCTGGCTGGTCTTGAAGGCGAGTCAGGAAGTTTTGCCGATATTCCTTCCTTCATTGAGGAGCGGACAAGGCAACGAAAATCCTTACTTTATGAGATAGACGGGCTGGTGGTGAAGATTAACGAGATACCAGTTCGTGAAGTGTTCGGTTATACAGGGCACCACCCACGTTGGGCAATCGCCTATAAGTTTGAGTCTCCTCAGGCGCAGACTGTAGTGGAGGGGATTGACGTACAGGTAGGGCGTACTGGGAGAATCACTCCTGTGGCCAGGGTAAGGGCCACCTTGGTTGGCGGCTCCACCGTAAGTAATATAACATTGCATAATCAGGATTATATCAATCAGCTGGAACTATCAATCGGCGATGTTGTGGAGATAAGCAAACGGGGCGATGTTATTCCTGCAGTGGAGCGGGTCATCGAGAAGAACGATTTGGGCAACCCCACATGGAAGCTGCCCCGTTTTTGTCCTGTTTGTAAGAGCGAGCTTGTGCAAAGGGGCGCCCATACCTTTTGTCCGAATAATTTATGTCCTGACCAGATTCAGGGGAGGGTCGAGTTCTTTCTTGGTAAGGAACAGATGGATATCGAGAGCTTCGGCCCCGAGACTGCAGCTGTCCTGATTAAAAAAGGGGCGCTCAAGGATGTTCAGGATATCTACACGATTGACTATGTCAAGGCTCTTTCCAACGAATCTGGTTTTGGGCAAAAGAAGATAGTCTCCCTTATCGAGGGAGTTCAGGAAAGTAAGAAGCAACCCTTCCATAGGGTTCTTGTCTCCTTGGGAATTGCGGAGATAGGCAAGAAGGCCGTTGATTTGTTAATAAAGAACGGATTTACCAGCATGGACATGTTGCTTGATTTGGCTAGGAGCAATGATATCAGCAGACTTCTTTCAATCAAGCAGATTGGAGAAAAGACCGCCCATCAATTGTTCGAAGGGCTATTGGATGAGCAGGTTCTTCAGCGGATTCGTTCGCTAAAGGAAGCGGGGCTTGCCATGGAGGAAAACGTGGAGGAAAATAATCTTCCTCAGATTTTCCTTGGGCAAGTATGGTGTGTGACCGGATCCTTCGAGCATTATAATCCCCGATCCCTGGCTATGGAGGAAGTGGAGAAGCGTGGAGGTCGCACTGTCACGGCAGTGACAAGCAAGACGACGCACCTGTTAACTGGCAAAGGCGGTGGTTCAAAAGAACAGATTGCCGTCTCTCTTGGGGTCAAGATAGTCACCGAGGTTCAGTTTCTTGCTCTTTTGGATGCAAAAAAGAGCAAGAAAAGCGAAACCATTCAAGGGGAACTTGATTACTGATGACATTTTAGTGAAAAAAAAGTATAAGAATAAGGAAGATAAAAGAGGGAAGGGTTATCGTTA
>JBAXZS010000243.1:0-3901 GCA_041670175.1 Sphaerochaetaceae bacterium
AACTCATTGAGCAAGGTAATCATTGTCTTCGCCTTGGTCATGGTAGCAGCAAGACCAAGCATGATCGACAGGACCAGAGCGCTCATCACAGGCAGAATCTGTGGAATGTCCAACTGGAACACAAGAGGGGGAAGTTTTTTCAAACCCTCGACCTCGGTCGCAATCGAAAGGTTTGGGATGATTCCATATCCACAAAGCATGGACATGATAGCCGCACCAACAGAAGAACAATAGGCAAGGATGAGCGCTAACTTCAGAATCTTGGTCCCGTTACTGCCCAATTGTGTGATTGAAGGCGCAATAAACCCAATGATAATCAACGGCACACAGAACATGATCAATTGGTTCAGGATGTATTTGAGTGTCACGACGATGTTCATAACACCCTTAGGAAAGACCAGACCGAGTAGAATCCCCACCACGACAGAGACCAGAAGCCTGAATGGCAAACTGGAAAAGAACTTCTTCATTCAAATTCCTCCTCTTTATCAACCTACTGCTTGTTCTTATCAAGTAACATCTGCAGTATGATTTCATCTAATTTCGCAGAGCCCTTTACCCCGAGATTTGTGAAATTCCTAAGGGTTTTCTCTGCATCATCCTCCACGATTCCGTCTGTATCCTTCACCCTGATCCCTTTCATCGCCATAATGGAACTCTGGACTGCGGCATTCACACAACTGGAAACCTTGAAGGCGCAGTCGGCCTTCGCTCCATCGCAAACCATACCGGTCAGGTTTCCAATCATGTTCTGAATTGTGCTGTTGATTTCCGTAAGACCCCCACCAAACAAGTAGGTAATACCACAAGCAGCCCCGATACTTGCCACCGTTGCGCCACACAAAGCGGACAACCTGCCAAAATGTGATTTGATGTAGATAGCCATTAGGTTGCTCAGTGTAACCGCCCTGAACATTTTCTCCTCTGGAATTTTCAGCCATTTTGCCACGCTGACAACCGGCATTGTCGCCGTAATACCCTGATTGCCACTTCCGGAATTAGTCACTACCGGATATGGAGCACCAGCCATACGAGCATCAACACCCGCAGTGGTATCAACGATGGCCTGTGTGGACATGTCCATGGTCTTGAATCCATCCTTGCATACCTGTTCCAAAGTTCTTCCGGTCTCCAAGCCATAGGGATTTTTCATTCCTTCCATACTGATGGCACTGTTTATTTTTATGCTTTTTCCGATGATAGGAATCCTGTCTTCCGGGAAATGCATCTCCTCATCGATAAAATGGAATATCCTTGCTATGCTCAGATTCTGGAAAATCATTTCCGGTGTAACCGCAACCATTTCTTGCTTCTGGTTTGTTTCCTTCCCCAAGGAAAGCGGAATCCCGTCAAATTCGCGAAGAACAATATTTGTATGAGACTGTGAGATGGTGCTATGGGAAACATGGTGCTCGCTTTTTGCAACGATATCTATATACAGAACCTCAGCGGCCTTGGAAACGGAAAGCTTGACATTACCACTTTTTACCAATGCTTCTGCTTTCTGGTAACTCTTCGGATTTATCTTGTCAAGAACCAATAATTTGTCATCAGGGTTACCCCCAGTCGCACCAAGAGCCGAGGCATACTCAATTCCCGTATAGGAAGTCCCAGGAATACCTGCCGCCATGGCATTCTTGATGATATTCACGCTTGCGGAAACTGCAAGAGAAAGAACCTCCTCCCCCAAATTCCTAATCCTGATCCCCGCATCCGCAGCTGCAAGTGCAATCGCTGCAGGTTCCGTGCATCCGGTTGCGAGTTCCATCTCACTATTGAGAATGGAGAAAACCACTTGTTTATCCATACTTCACCACTCCTTGTCAATCATCGCTGCGCAATACATTCAATCTCAACTTTTGCTCCCTTCGGAAGAGCCGCCACGGCAACCGTACTTCGCGAGGGGAACGGAGAAACAAAATAGTTGGCATACATTCCATTCATAATGGCAAACTCATTCATATCAGAGAGAAACACAGTTGTTTTCACCACGTCAGAAAGCAAAAAGCCCTCAACCGCAAGTATCTCTTGAATGTTTTTGATTGACTGTTCCGTCTGTTTCTCCACCCCATATGGCATCATCCCTGTTTTTGCATCGATTGGCAGCTGGCCTGAAACATAGAGGGTATCCTGTACCCTGATTGCCTGTGAATATGGCCCAACGGCACAAGGAGCCTTCTTTGTGGTTACTACTTGTTTCATCGTTCATGTCTCCTGTTATGATATATTCACTATATGACCGTTTCTGTTATTTGTCAAATTTATTATTACAATAATAATTTATTATTTTTATTTACATTTTTCCTGATTGCAGTATACTAAGACAAATAAGGAAAAGGCGAAACTGGTATGCACTCAGCTTTACGGAGATATGTAGTACTTGTGGATTTCCTTGGAAAGGCCCTTGGCCCGGATTATGAAGTCGTGCTCCAAGATCTTTCCAAAGGAACCAATTCCATTGTTGCGATTGCGAACAACCAGATCAGTGGAAGGGTCGTTGGGGCGCCTCTCACGGATTTAGCCTTCTCTTTTGTCGCAGATGGCGAGTACAAGAAAAATGATTATAAGGTGAACTATAAGGGAGTATCGCCTAAGAACCCTAATTTGCGTTCATCGACTTTGTTCATCAAGGATGATAAAGGACAACTGATAGGGATGCTTTGCATCAACTTCAATGCAGGCAAATATATGGATATCTGCTCTGCCCTTTACTCCTTGGTAGGAGAGAACAGCTTCATGGAGGCAACTGCCAAGAGGGAAAGGACAAACAAGGAAACCGAGACTTTCTCGGATTCCATCGCCGATGTGGTGAACAAAGTACTGTCCACCGTATTCCCGGATTCCTCAGTCCCTGTTTCCCGTCTTACCCAGGAAGAAAAGATGGAGGTGGTCGCTGCGCTAGACAAAAAAGGAGTATTCCTGCTGAAAGGGGCAGTAAGTGAGGTGTCCGGTCTCCTCTCCTGTTCCTCAGCTTCCATCTACCGGTATCTGAGCATGCTGAGAAAGTAGCATCTTTTCCCCTAAATAAAACAATCGGTAACATCTTGATTCCTCGTCAAAGGTGTTCTTCAAGGCGAATACCATCAAGGGAACCACCATCCTGCATTGCAAGATTTGCTATGCAGGCAACAACCTGGATGAAACACGCTCCCTTCGATTCATCAAAGAGAACCCTATCCCTGACCGCCGTAATCAAATCAAACGCCACCACGCCCCTTTGTCACAAGAATTGATAGGGGGAAAAGTTTCACCCTTATCCAATGTGATGTACTTTTCTTCTGGTGTCGGAAGAGGTGAATATGTCCCATCCGTATAATGATCCCACATGTACCGCGCATAAAGAGGAGAAATCTGCCCAGTTTTATACAGCATTTTATCAGGCCTCTTGATTCCATAATAAGCTGTTTTCTTATATTAACAAGTAAATAATGCATTTTAATCTATGATTTACTCTGAGGGTTGCCTCCATTCACCTTTACTCTTGCTCCGAGCACAAACAATGCCTCTCTCATTTCAGGCGCAACCTTTCTCTTCATCATAATCGGTCATCAGGACACAAGGAATAGAAACCATATCCAGTGCCACAGGACACCAATTGGTTGTGTGGTACGTCAACCCAATGGCATTACAGCTTTCTTAGCCGTCCATCTTCCATGCACAGTTGGCAAGGCACAAAGGTCTTTTAACCTTTCGGTTATCCACATAACCAGCAAGCCAAGCTGATCATACTGCCTGAGCATAGGTTATCCTGTACCACCGCTGGAAAATTATCCTAAACATATACTAAGACCGGGTTTTGGACAGGAGATTAAAAAAAACGAATGTTTGCTACCTTATTATGAAGGAGCGAACAGCATGGGAAGGAACAGGAAGACATTCACGGATTCTTTCAAGAAAGAGG
>JBAXZS010000244.1:0-3897 GCA_041670175.1 Sphaerochaetaceae bacterium
AATATGGGTGAAATGAGAGAACTTGCCGCTCCTGCCAAGATAAATTTGCATTTATCAGTAGGTAAAGTCCGCCCTGACGGCTTTCATTCAATTGAGTCGGTTTTTTGCAAGATAGGACTCATGGATAGGCTATATGTGGAGTTCCAGGAAAGCAAGACATTTCAGCTGGATGTGTTTGGCTTGGAGAAATTGTGTGGAAAAGGAACGGATTCCATCTCTCAGGCGGGAAGGCTTTGGTATGAGTCGACAGGTAAACCGTTGGCAATAACGGTTCACTGTGAAAAAAAAATACCCGTCCGGGCAGGACTAGGAGGAGGAAGTAGTGACGCCGCCTCGTTTCTTGATGTCCTGCAGGAACTTTATCCGGTACAGCCTGAGAAACTCATGGAAATTGCTACGGAGGTGGGGAGTGACGTTCCTTTTTTTGTTTCAAAATGTACTAGCGCGTGGGTTACAGGACGAGGGGAAGTCATCCAAGGTATCGAGACAAGACGGTATTTCGTTTGTTTGGTGATGCCGATGGATTTTTCCTCTGAAACTTGTTCAGCCTATCGCCAACTTGATATGTTTCCACGAGATGATGGTCCTTCCAAAGAGCGGGTGCTTGAGGCTTTAGGAGGGGGTAGCGCTTCGTTTGGAGAAATTCTTTATAACGATTTTTTCAAAATTGTCGGCCATATGAAGTTCTATAGAGAAATAGCGACTTTGGCCGAAGGGCTTCAGGGATTTGGTTCTTTGACAGGAAGTGGCGCATGTTATTATTTCCTTAGTGAGAAAGAAGACCAGGTGCGTTTTTTCCAGCAAGGGGTGAATGAGAAGATGCGAGACGCACAAAGGAATTGGATTACCTGTATTCTGTAACGTAAATGATTAGGGGAGGCGCATTTTGCAAGTTTCTGAGGTTCGAATAAAAAAGACAGAGGGATTGGATGGTAAGGTTAAGGGGTATGCGACTATCACCTTTGACGGACAGTTTGTTGTCCATAATATTCGGATTGTGGATGGCAAGGATGGATTGTTTATCGCGATGCCTTGTCGCAAGATGAGTAACGGTGAGTACAAAGATGTGGTCCATCCTATTTCCACGGATTTTAGGGAATATCTGAAAAAGACCATTTTGGAAGCTTTTGAAAAAGCTCCGGATGCTGGACAAACTAACTAAATTACGATACTGTCAGTAACGATTGTTTTTGGGAAGTAGCCAAGTGGTTAAGGCTCTGGTTTTTGGTGCCGGCATACGGGGGTTCGAATCCCTCCTTCCCAGTTAGTGTGTCTTTTTTTTAAGATGCAATGGTATTGCAAGAGACATCATGGATGTCTGAGCCCATGGTAATTGGTGATTGACCAATGAGAGTAGTAAGGAGTCCAAATATGGATAAAATGGAAGAGAGAAGGCTGACCGCTTCAGGTCGTGTGGATGATTTTGGAAGCGCTGGTAGCCGCAGATTGCTTCATCAGGGCCGTATCCCGGCTGTCATTTATGGAAAGAATGCCCCTGTGCATATCACGCTGGATGCCAAGGAATTCGGTTTGAAGTTACGCCATTTCAGCGAGACCGCTTTGTTGTCTATCATGGTCGGGGATAAGGAATATGAATGTCTGATGAAAGATTATCAGGACAATCTGCTCAAGGGGATTATTCAGCATGTTGATTTCTTCGAGGTCACTCGGGGTCAGATGCTTCGTACCTCTGTTTCTATCACTTTGGTGGGAAATCCTGCCGGATGCCGCGAAGGTGGTGTTCTTGATCAGGTTATGCATGAAGTGACGATTGAAAGTTTGCCTAAGGATTTGCCCGAGACTTTGTCTGCGGATGTATCTGCGATGACATTGAACTCCACGTTGCACCTTTCAGATTTGGTTGTCCCTGAAGGAGTCAAGGTTCTTGATGATTTGTCCAAGACCATTGCTTCTGTGAAAACCGTCAAGGAAGAAGTTGTTGCTCCTGTGGCTGAGGTTGCTCCTGAGGGAACAGAGGCTACGGCAACTACCACCACTGCTGCTCCTGCTGCTACTCCTGCTACCCCTGTACCTGATGAGGGAAAAGGTAAGAAATAGTGTTCTTGGTCCTTGGCCTGGGTAATCCAGGAGTCAAGTTTGACCATACCCGTCATAATGCGGGGTTTGATGTGGTCAGCGGATGTGCAGCGTTTTTTCAGGTTTCCCTGAGAAAACGCTGTTTTCGTCTTTATCGCATCGCAAGGGTCAAGGATTATGCTTTGGTTCAGCCACTTACTTACATGAATAGTAGCGGGCGTATCGCTCCTGATTTTCCCGATATCGACGTCTCCTCAATGATAGTCGTCTGTGATCAGATGGACTTGCCTGTGGGGTCGGTTCGTATTCGCAAGGGTGGTTCGTCCGCAGGCCATAATGGTCTCAAAAGTGTCATCGAATATTTCCATAGCAGTGATTTTATCCGTATCTACGTTGGCACAGGTCATCCAAAGAGCGGTGAAAGCGTTGTTGATCATGTACTTTCAAAGGAGATGGACCCGGCCTATCAGACAGGCATAGCTAAGGCGAGTCATGCCCTGATTGATTTGATACAGGGTAAGAGCCTCGAGGAGGTTGAGCGTGAATACAATCGAAGAAGCAATCTGTAGCTCCTTACCAAGAAAGGAGGCCTTGATTGTCGCTTTCAGTGGAGGAGGGGATAGCCTTGCTTTACTCATAGCCTTGCAGAAACTCGGTTTTCCTGTTCAGGCGGTATATGTGAACCATCATCTTCGTTCTGATGCGGAGTTGGAGAAAGAATTAAATCTCAATGAAGAAAACTGTAGAAAACTGGGATTGTCTCTTGTTGTATTTGATCTTGATTCCAAGGAACTCGCTTCTTTAAAGGACCAGATGGGGGTGGAGCAGAGTGCGCGGATGTTGCGTTACCAAAAGCTCTTGGAGTATTGCAAGGCTTGCGAAGCGAGTCTTGTCACCGCCCATAACAACGATGACCAGCTTGAGACGGTGCTTACCAGACTCTTCCAGGGCTCAAGTGCTTCTCATGCCTATATCGAGCGGATGAGTATCATTGATGGGGTTAAGGTATATCATCCCTTGCTCTCCTTTTCGCATGAGCAATTGCTTCAGTACGACAGGGAGCATGGTCTTCTCTGGGCGGAGGATTCAACAAATTCGGGAAACCAATATCTTCGGAATAAAATTCGTCATACGATTACTCCTGCTGTTTTGGATGTTTTTCCCCAGGCCTTGCAAGGTGTGGATCGGTTCTGCCATCGTTGTGAGGAATTTACTTTCTTTGTCCGTGACGAAGCAAAGAAAGTGCTTGGAAAAACTGTCGATGGAAAATTGTCAAGGCAGGATTTCCTTTCTTGCCCGCCCGTAGCACGGGATGAGGTGCTTTATCAATTTTTCCATAGGGAATCACGGATAAGCTATGAATTAGTCTGCAGGGTCCGTTCTGCCTTGGAAAAAGGGCAGGTCAAGTGGAAAATCGTCTCCTCGGGATGCGTGATTTCCTTCAATGATGGCTTTGTTTCGATATCCGCTGACATTGATGCACCAAGTTTCTGCATTTCAGTCTCTGATAGATTACAATCCGGATATAAGCTTTCACTCCCTTCTTCCTTGGTTTTTTCAATAAAGGATGAGGGATCTTTTGTTGATTCAACTTTGCTAAGGATTGATGGTGCTTCTTTGTCTTGCCCTGTGCTTCGTAGTGCGATTAGCACGGATGAAATCTCGCTGGAGGGCAGGACGGTGCGTCTTTCCCTCCTCTGCAATGAATGGAAGATTCCCAAACAAAAAAGGAATATGCTTCCTGTTTTGGAAGACAGAAATGGTCTCGTGGCTGTCTTTGGCCGTTGTCTTGGAGGGAAGGACCGGTTATGTAACCGATATAAATCCCTTGCCCCAAGCAACTCAAATGTTTATAGTATC
>JBAXZS010000245.1:0-3894 GCA_041670175.1 Sphaerochaetaceae bacterium
ATAATTCATTTTTTCATAAGCTTTTATGGTCAGGACTCTCACTCCTCTTCTTCAGGAAGATTTTTCCTTTCCCGAATTTGAACGTCATGGGCTGAAAAAAATTCGCTTTCTATGTCTTTTCAACGTGCCTTGAGCGCCAGGACCAGAATGTCATTGACGAGTTGGCTTACACTGCATTTCTGGTTCTGCGATTCTGTCTTCACTACGTCCCGTAACGATGGGGGGATGAGAAGCTGAAGTCTTGAGCTCTTGGTTTCATCCTCGTCGAGTCCATCAGAAGGCAACGCACTGCGCTGTCCTCATGATGGCTTTTGTGGTCTTCTTCCCCTCACTTACAAAGGGGTTGTCCTCGACTCTGCCTAGCACCGCATTCCGTTCGTCTTCATTTCGGTAGGTTATCATCCTGAAGTAATTGTCATAATCCTTGGCTTTGGTCCTGACAATCTCTGTTTCTATGTATGAGCGTGTCTGCTTTAGATGCTCTGCGAGAGAAACCCAATCAGAAGGGATGAGCTCCTTTTTCCCTAACAGGATCCTAAGTGTTTTCAAGCCATTACGGGCTTTGTCGAACTCATAGTCTTTCTGCCAACGGGCATAGGTAGCATGCACCTCCTCCCAAGTGTTGATTTTCCTTTCTTTGATGTCCTTCTTGAGCTTGTCCACTTTGCTTTCAGGGACCAGTTGGCCTCCCATATTTAACCAAGCATGCAAGGGGGTGGATACCTGTTTTGTGAACTCAGAAAGAGGTAGTTTGTGGTCAAAACAATAGGCAAAGACGCTCTTTGTTCCATAATATAGGAGCATTTCCTTGTAGGCTTTGTAGCCCTCAGCCACCTTGAGAATCTGTACAGGTGCATCTCCCGCCTCAATAAATTCCCCATATACGGCAATATCCTGAATGCTCTGCGAATCGTTTTCTAGTATGTCCCTTCCATATTCCTCCAGCTTCTCATCTTTGACGTTGACTCCTTTCTTTTTACTGTATGCCTGGGCGGTCCATCGGCAAAGAAGTCTCATCCCGTTCAGTATTTCCGCTGCGGTATCCGGAGCAAGGTAATCGGTTTCAATGAATTGCCTTACCACTTTTCGTTTGTCCCGGGACTTGAATTTCCAACTGTTACGTTCCAATGCATACATATTGTGTCTCCACCAATAGGCCGGCAGCACGGTCCTTCTGTCACCCTCTTCATTGGAAAGAAGGGAGAAAGGAAGACGCAGATTGAGTTCATGGGGATAACTCCCCTTGGCTATGAGGGTGTATGAGGCAAAGAAGCAGTCATGCTTGAGCGTGGAGGAGAGCGCAGGCCAGAAACCTCTCCCCGCGACAAGTTCCCCGTCGTTGCCCCGACTGTTGTGATTGGACCCGATCGTGGCACCTGCGGCCATGTTGGACTGCCCTTTGATCAATGTGGCGATGAGGAATGAATTGTTATGATGCTGTTCATGGAAGGGGAAGATGAGGTTGTTGAGTACTTCACAGCAGCTGATTGTCGAGTTGTCTCCCAGGATGGAATGGATAAGCCTTGCACCATATTTCAGGTTGCAATGGTCTCCCATCACAAAACGAATGGCCTTGCATCCGTAAAACACCCTTGAGCCAGCCCCTATGATACCATTGACCAGCTCGACTCCTTCACCGATCTGGGTGCTTTCCTCGCTCGTGGAGCGGATGGTCAGGTTCTTGAGCTTGTTCGCTCCTTTGATATAGGCGCAGGGACCTACGTGCACGTCCTTGATTATCCTGCATCCCTTGATTACGGAACCCTCTTCAATGACTGAGTAATACCCTCTCTTTGGAGACAGGAAAGCATCGGTCAGCTCTTTCAGACGGACCATAAGAGAAGAATCATCTCGGTATTTTGCCCAAAGATACGCATCGGCAGGAATGATGTCAGAGAAAGGATAGATACCCCTTCCCCCCGCCTCATTCATGATGTCGATGTTGACCCGTACCTCCTCGGTCTCACCTTCCTTGACGATGCCATTGCCAAATTTTGCATGGTTGGTGCTCTGAAGCTCGGAGATATCATGGAGGATCACCCTGTCCCTGATGGCATAGTTTGCGATATACAGGCAATGGGAGATAGCGCAATGGGAACCGATATCAGAAGAGAGGATGCGAGTGTCATGAATACCCTCAGGGACAATGAAATCGTGGAATTGGAGACACTCCTGCTTCATGGAGCCGATACGGACCAACCCATACAACTTGCTGGCGGTGATACAGGAGGGATCAAAGGGGTCCAATACCAGGATATCATCCCAGTTCAGGCAGATATTCCCCCTTTTGATCAAGGATTGGATTTCCTCTGCGCTCAGGGGGCGATAGGATGAGAAATCATAATCTCCATCCCGTAGATAATATTCGTCTTTCCCTTCTGGAATGAATTGGTCGGGAAGAAAGCCGTATCCTAATTTCGTATCCTCAAGTATTTGTGTGCCATTCATTAGCTAAGGATAAAGCAAACGGCACACGCAATTCAAGAGAGAATTTGAGCAGCCCGGCTCAAGCCAAAACCGGTACGCTTGAAACTGGCAAAGCACTATTGAGGAATCGGAAGTCCTTCACGAGCCTTGATATCCTGCTTTGCTTTGTTGATAAGGACCTCGATGGAGGAAATAAGACCCGTGAGGTTTTCTAGGTTCTCATCAAGATAGAGAAAATAGAATACCTGGGTCCCATGCTTTTTCGATTTGATGAGTCCGCAGTCCTTGAGGACTTTGAGATGGTGGGAGATGGCAGGCCGGGAAAGGGCGGAGGAAGCGGTGATGGCTGTGACATTGATTCCCTCAGGCCCTGCATCGGCAAGGTCCATGATGATCTTCTGTCTTGCATCATCAGCAAGCGCTACGAGAATCGGGGCATAGAGATGGAATCGTTTTAGCGCATTTTGAATATCCCGGCTATGCATGATCTGCTGTCACCTCTTTACGTTCTTCACACTAGTTTATGGGTTTAAAATTGTCAACTTAATTTTCTGTTGGTTCTTGACCATAATATGAGTGTTGCTTATATTATCAAAGGTTTAAGAGTTTAAACGGATATTCGTTTAAACCAATTAGGAATACTTAGGAGAAAAACATACCCATGCGCAAATTATTGAAATATCCCAAGGCGGTTGTTATCACATGCCTTATGATCACAGTTGTTCTAGGCATCCAGCTTAAAAACCTCAAGCTGGACAACTCGGTGAGACAGTTCATGCCCAAAAAGGATCCTTCCTATTTGAGGATGCTGGACACCGAAAACCAATTTGGCAGCATGATCACGACCGGTGTTGCCTTGGAAACAAACGGAAAGACAATCCTTACGCCCGAGTATCTTGACCTTATCGATCGGCTGACCAAACGCTTTGAGAGCATCGAGAGTGTGGAGTCTGTGGAATCATTGACCAACATCGAATATATCCAGGGAGTTGATGGATCGTTGGTTGCAGGGACTCTGCTTGGTGATGATTATACGGGAAGCGAAAATGATATCGCCTCCATTAAAGAGAAACTAGCAAGTTGGGGTGAGCTTTATGATCGTGTGATTATCTCGGATGACCAAAGGGCGACCCAGATCCAGATAACCTTTAAAAAAGGTGGTTCGGAAGAACAAAAACAGGAAATGCTCAACAGTATCCATAAGATCCTGGAAGAGGAGACCACTGGGAGGAATCTGGTTGTCAAGGTGTATGGAGATCCTGTCATCAGTGAGCAGGCCAGGATATTCATGTTGAAAGACTTACGGTATCTTATTCCCTTGGTGGTGATAGTCGTCTTATTGACCCTCTTGTTCTCTTTCGGAACCGTCGATGGGACGGTGCTTCCCTTGCTTACTGTCCTTATGAGCACCGTGTGGGCTGTAGGACTGATGGCCGTTTTCAAGCAGACCTTCTCCATTGTCTCTTC
>JBAXZS010000246.1:0-3856 GCA_041670175.1 Sphaerochaetaceae bacterium
CTACCACAAGTAGATATTGCTTTGTAAACTTGAAAGGCCATTCCCTGTAACAGGGGGATGGCCTTTCTTTATCTTGGCTTTTCTTCCAAGTTGTTCTAGGATAAATAGGATGAAACGAAAACTGCTCCTTTTGATCATTATCCCATTTATCTTCTCCTTGTTGTCCTGCCAAACGAAGGTCAGAACTGATGCGATGCGTATAGCCTGCATAGGAGATAGTCTCACCTATGGGATGTTTCTGCCTTTCAGGTCTTTTAACTCCTATCCAAGCCAATTGCAAAAACTTCTTGGAGCTTCTTACCAAGTAAAGAACTTTGGAATAATCGGGACAACATTACAAAAAGAGGGAAACAATCCCTATTGGCAACAGGAAGGCTTCACCCAAAGTGACGATTTCGCCCCGTCAGTGGTGATCATCATGCTGGGATCCAACGATGCGAAAACCATAAACTGGAAAGGTGAGGAGATCTTCCTCGCTGATGCCAGGGCCTTGGTCCTGCATTACCAGAATCTACCAAGCAGACCTCAGGTCATCCTGCTGACACCTCCAACAGCCTATTCCTCCTCCTATTCCATTTCAGAAGAGACACTGGCCATAATGAGTAAAGGGCTTGTCGCCTTATCAAAAGAAATGAATATCCCCTTTGTTGATATCCACGAGAAGACAGCCGAACATCCCCAGTGGTTTTTCTTCGATGGCATCCATACCAACACCTTCGGGGCAAAGGCCATTGCCACAGAACTTTATCAAAAAGAATTTCTTTTGACGCATGAGGAGCAATTACCTAAGTGAAGTCCCCCTTATTGGACACTCCATCAATTCTTATTTCGATAATTATCAGATAAAGCAAAAATTTTCGAATAGATAACCGCTCTATTGTCTTTGACAACAATCAACACTGCCTAATATACTATCTCAGTCACCCAGAGAGGGAAACGACAAGGGAGTTTATAGCCATGAAAAAAGCATTAGCGGTGCTACTTATCGGTTTCATGTCATGTTGCTTGTTTGCGAACGGGGCTCAGGAAAAATCCGGGGTTGCTCAAACCTCGGGGAACAAAATCAAAATAGCCTTAATCATCGAGAACACCATAGATGACAAAGGATGGTGCCAGGCTATGCATGACGGCATCCTTGCAGCTCAGAAGGCCTTACCAGGAAGAATTGAATACAGTTACAGTGAGAAGATGGCTCCAGTGGATGCTGGATCTGCAGCCCGCCAGTACGTCGCCCAGGGATACGATATCATTATCTGCCATGGCGCCCAGTACAAGAACCTGGTTCTGGAAATGGCTGAAGAATATCCTAATGTGTCCTTCGCCTTTGGAACTAGCGCTGAAGTCGGACCTAAGAATGTGTTCACCTACATGCCAGAGAGCGAGGAGACCGGATATCTTTCAGGTATCATCGCAGGCATGACCACAAAGACCAATGTCGTTGGTTTGGTCGGACCAGTGGATGGTGGCGACGCCGCCCGTTACAACCGTGGCTTCGTCCTCGGAGTGCAGTCAGTCAACCCCAAGGCCAAGATTATGATAGCCCATACCGGATCATTCAGTGATTTCGTCAAAGCTGGTGAGGTCGCCCAGACGCAAATCAAGAACAATGCGGATGTGCTCACTGGTTCTTCACAGCAGGCTCTCGGTGCACTTCGCGCCGTGGCCGATTACAAAGACAAGGATATCTGGTGGGTTGGACAGGATATGGCACAGCTTTCCATCGCCGAAGGATACAAATGTATCGCAGCTTCCTCCTATAACTATGGTGCAATCGTTGTAGGTCTGGTTGAGAAGCGTGATAGTGGAATCAAGGGTGGCGAATGCATCCCGATGAACTTCAGCAATGGAGGTTTCTTCTTTGGATGGAATGATTCCTTGAAGAAAGCCGAGGTCGCTGCCAAGGTCGATGCGGCAATTGCGCAGTTCAAAGCGAAACCAAACACCCTCAATTGGAGTGCGGTCGACTATTCGAAACTTTGAGTAATATCTCTTTCTTGTCCCGCAGGATTTCCTGCGGGATACTTTTTCTCCGTAGGAAAAATCCCATATGAAAACAACTGAAGTGAAGATTACAAGTTTGAGGATGGAACACATCACCAAACGATTTCCAGGAGTACTTGCCAGTGATGATATCTCAATCACTGTAGGACAAGGGGAAGTACTTGCACTTGTTGGAGAAAACGGTGCGGGCAAGACAACCTTGATGAACATACTCATGGGACTTTATCAACCGGACGAAGGGAAAATATTCATCAATGACGAAGAAGTGAAGTTCCATTCCCCCAACGATGCCTTTGCCGCAGGACTTGGCATGGTTCATCAGCAATACATGCTTGTCCCCAATCTCACAGTGCTCGAGAATATTGCCCTTGGTTACAAAAAAGCATGGAAACTTTTCAGACTCAACCTTCAGATGGTGCGTGAACGTATTGTGGAAATCTCTCAAAGATACGGCCTGGTTGTCGATCCCGACGCCTATATCTGGCAATTATCAATCGGAGAACAGCAACGCGTGGAGTTGGTGAAGACCCTTTGCCTTGGTGCCCGCTTCCTTATCCTCGACGAGCCCACAAGCGCTTTGACTCCCCAGGAGATTGATGAGCTCATCGAATTACTTCGGAAAATGACCAAGGAACTATCCATCATCTTTATCAGTCACAAACTTCAGGAAGTCACAAATCTTTCGAATAAAGTAACCATTCTCCGCCAGGGAGCAGTGGTTTTTAATGGTACTACAAAAGAACACACCCCAAGCGACATAGCGGCCCTGATGACAGGCCATGAAGTGGAGATGCCCCGAAATGAAGAGAGTGCCTGCCAAGGGAAAGACGCATTGGTCATCAAGGAACTGGAAGTGAGGAGCGACAGAGGCTTCCTTGCACTGAACAAACTCAACCTCACTGTCCGTTGTGGTGAGATAGTCGGGCTGGCCGGGGTCTCCGGCAACGGGCAAAGAGAATTGGCGGAGGCAATCAACGGCTTAAGGAAAGTCGAGAAGGGTACCATCTCCTTCTTTGGAAAAGACATCACCAACAATTCCAGTTTCCAGGTGATCAAAAGCGGCATGGGCTATATCCCTGAGGAGCGGAACACCGAAGGCATCGTACCTCCCTTCATGATGAAGGAAAACTTCATTCTCAAGGATTGTTCGTCTCCTGCTTTCAACAAGGGACCTTTTCTTGACAGCAAAGCGATAGACGCCTATGCCACAGAGCTTCGGCAAAAATTCGATATCCGTTCACCCAACATCAACGTGGCGACAGGATCACTTTCAGGGGGAAATATACAGAAGGTAATCCTGGCCCGGGAGATAAAACGCAATCCCAGGTTCCTGATAGCCGTCTACCCCATCAGGGGATTGGATCTGGGAGCGGCGCAGTTCATCCATCAGCAACTGCTGGCCAAGCGGAAGGAAGGTATCGGTATCCTGCTCATCAGTGAGGAACTTGATGAGATCATGAGCCTTTCTGACAGAATCGCTGTTATTTTCAAAGGACAGATACAACAAGTGCTTCCACGCCAAGAGGCGAATCGGAGAAAACTTGGAATCCTTATGGCGGGAGTGAGAAATGAATAGGAAATTTAAGATTATCTACAAGACATGCGTAATCATCCTGGCGATTCTTGCAGCCATGATGCTTGGCGCGGTAATCCTGCTGACAATCGGAGCGGATGTCTTGAGAACCTATCTGGTAATCCTTACCGAGCCATTGAAAAGCATTGGGTTGATAAGCGAGGTGCTCATCAGGGCAATACCTCTCACCATCGTAGCGCTGGGCATCAGCGTGGCCTACCGAAGCGGTATCATCAACATCGGAGCGGAAGGTCAGATGGCGATAGGAATACTTTCCACTAC
>JBAXZS010000247.1:0-3829 GCA_041670175.1 Sphaerochaetaceae bacterium
ATAATTGTAATATATTATTAATATTATATTGAATATTACATAAATTATTTATTATAACTATATAAATAAATAAGTTAAGTTAAAGATTGAAAATTAATGAAATAAAACAAAAACAATTCGGGATTGCACGAAGGGGGAAACCAACCGTGTTGATAGGATGAGATTGGCTGTGAAGTAACTTGGGTAACACCAGGATTAGGGGGAATCCTTGGGATGTGACTTGGATTGCAAAGGCCGCGAAGGTCATTGTTGCTTTTCTCAACTAAATATTCATTCATCTTATTAATATTACAATATTCACATTTATATTAATATTTAGTATTTTAATAAGAAATATGTATAATTATTATCCTTATTTCGTCAGAGTAAAATGGTGTTTTTGTGAATATTAAAAATATTATTTACTTTTTGTTAAGCTTTTACTACAATTGTTATTGTAATCTAACGTATGAATTTGAAGGAGTATAAGTATGGCAAACATCATTGGTAGTCCAAGTAGGTACATCCAGCAAGCAGGAGCTTTGGCGAAGCTTGCTTCATTCACTGCGCCTTTAGGGAAGAGGCTGCTCATTCTCGTCTCGACAAACGGTCGGAAGCGCATCGGGCAATCGGTTATATCCAGCACCTCGGGAACCGATACCACACTTGTCTGGGTCGAGTTCAAGGGTGAGTGTTCAAAAAAAGAAGTTGAAAGAGTCGAGGCTTTGGCAAAAGAAGCTCACTGTGATGTCATTGTAGGGATTGGCGGAGGAAAGATTCTCGATACCGCAAAAGCGACTGCGTACTACATGGGGCTTCCTGTCGT
The DNA here is from genome assembly GCA_041670175.1 of Sphaerochaetaceae bacterium. GTDB lineage: Bacteria > Spirochaetota > Spirochaetia > Sphaerochaetales > Sphaerochaetaceae > JBAXZS01. Next base: position 806 of record JBAXZS010000247.1, read on the forward strand.
CATCGTTCCTACCGCAGCATCCACGGACGCACCTTGCAGTGCTCTTTCCGTGCTCTATACTGATGAGGGTGTCTTTGATAAATACCTTTATCTGTCCGCGAACCCCGATATCGTCCTGATGGACAGCGAGGTCATCGCTAATGCACCAGCCCGTCTGCTGATCAGTGGTATGGGAGATGCCCTTGCGACTTATTTTGAGGCACGGGCATGCAACGCATCCCATGCGAAGAACTGCTTTGGTGGCAATGTCTCTCTTACTGCGATGGGTATTGCGCGACTCTGCTATGACACATTGCTTTCCGATGGACTGAAAGCGGCGATCGCCATGAAGTCCCATGCCTGTACCCCGGCGGTGGAACATATCATCGAGGCGAACACTTTCCTTTCTGGAGTCGGTTTTGAGAGTGGTGGAATCGCGGCCGCTCATGCAATACACAATGGGTTCACTGCTATCGAGGAGACCCATAAGATGTACCATGGGGAGAAGGTCGCATTCGGTACGATTGCCCAACTGGTTCTGGAAAACGCTCCAACTGAAGAATTGGACGAAGTCGTTGGCTTCTGCCTGAAAGTAGGGTTGCCCGTATGTCTTGAGGACCTTGGCATCAAGGAAGTGAGACCTGAACAACTCATGAGTGTAGCCACCATCGCCTGTTCCGAGAACGATACGTTGCATAACATGCCGTTTCCCGTTACTCCGAAGGCCGTCTATGCAGCTATCCTGGCCGCGGATGCCCTTGGGCATTACTACAAGGATACCTGCAAATGTGGGAACTAGAGGAATATCCTTCGTTTCCCCTTGCACTCGTTTGATATCTCGATTGCAGGTCAGGCTGGAGTGCAAGAGGATGGATGATTCCTTTTTCTTTTGCCTCTGGAGCATATGTGTTCTTTCCAGAGAATATCTGTCTTGTGTGAGATTGTTGTGTCCCAGCCCTCGTGGCTGGGCTCTTTGTCATGATGGCTTCATCTTGTGAGCAAGTTGTTTGAGTTACAACAAAAAGTTTTAGTGTTGAGTGAAAATATTTTACATGACATTTTGCTTTTTGTGATGTATCCTGTTCTTTATGGAAGGATGTTTAACGTTAGTCAAGCATGTGAAACCGCATGTCAGCCCCTCTGAAGCAAAAGTCGCTGATTATATCCTCGGGAATGCTCAGAGAATCCCCGAGATGAACATTACGGAGCTGGCAAGGGAATCCGGTGCGAGCACCGGTGCGGTGATCAGGCTTTGCAAATCCCTTGGGATAAAAGGGTATTCGGAATTGAAGATCATGCTAGCCAAGGATGTGTTTGGTTCTTCGGAGCATGTCCATGGTCCTCTTCTCTTTGACTTGCAGAAAGCGGGGACTACAGAAAATCTTACCTCTCTTATGGTCGATACAGTCATAGAGAGCATCTCCGCACTAAAAGCAGTTCTGAATTCACAACAGGTTGCGCAGGCCGTAAGGATTATCGATTCAGCATCCTCGGTGCTCTGCTGTGGCATAGGTGCAAGTGGTTTGGCGGCGATGGACCTGTACGAGAAGTTGATTCGTCTTGGCATTATCTCGTTTTGCCCGAATGAAAGCGACTTGCAACTGGTCCATGCCTCCGCTTTGAACAGTACGAGCGCCTGTCTTGTTTTCTCGTATTCAGGTGAGAAGAGCGAGATGTGCCAGGTTGCCGAACAAGCCAAGAAAGCTGGGGCAACTGTCATCGCCATTTCCCGTATCGGGGGCAACAGTCTCTCAAAAATAGCAGATATCAATCTTTCGGTCCCTGACAACGAGGCTATTTTTCGCCAAGGTGCCACCTTGAGCAGGCTTAACCAGATGGTTGTGGTCGATATCATTTATTCATCCCTGATCTGCCGAAGGGATACAAGCAGCGAGTATATCAAGAACACCTATCAGGCGGTGAACGGTTGGAGAAAAAGGAAATGAAACTGGCTCTGGAGTGCTATGAGGACTATGGTGACCTTCTTGAAGGAAAAAGAGTCGCTTTGGTTACCAATAATAGCAGCTATACGAGTGCTTTTGTCCATAGTGCTGATTATTTGAGGCGACGTTGCAACCTGACCTGCCTCTTCGGTCCTGAACATGGGATCAGGGGTGAGGGGAAGGCCGGGGATGCCGTTGCAAACGGCATTGATCCCTACACGGGGATTCCCACTTACAGTCTTTATCGCAGGGATGGGCAGGGGATGACGCCAGAGATGCTCTCACAATTTGACATCCTTGTCTTTGATATCCAGGACTTGGGGCTCAGGTTTTATACCTATCTTGCCACATTGGGGAACCTTGTCAGGGATTGTGCGGAGAGCGGGAAGCCTCTGGTTGTCCTTGACCGTCCCAATCCCCTGTCCCTCTCCGTTGTTGAAGGGAATATCCTTGATAAGGACAGTTTGAGTTTTGTGGGTCCTGCGGAGATTCCAATCCGCTACGGCAAGACGATAGCTGAGATGGCCCTTCTTTTCAATGATTCCCTGAAGAGGAAATGCGATTTGACCATAGTGCCACTCAAGGGATATGAAAGGGCAATGTATTTTGACCAGACTTCCCTTCCTTGGTTTGCCACAAGCCCTGCAATTCCTCAATTGAGCTCAGCCCTGGCCTATGCTGGCTTCTGCCTTCTTGAGGGGACGAATATCAGCGAAGGGCGGGGGACGGCGCTTCCCTTCGAGATTTTTGGGGCGCCTTTCATCGACGGCAGAAAATTATGTGATGAGGTGAGCGGCCTTGACTTGCAAGGATGTGCCTTCACCCCCCTGTTCTTCACCCCGTCATCGGACAAATTCTCAAATGTGCAATGCCAGGGGTTGTATTTGCATGTCACTGACAGAAAATCCTTTCGGCCTGTCGCGACTGCGATAGAGGTTCTGCATTGCATTTTCAAGCTTTATCCCAAGGAATTTATGTTTCTCGGGCAGCGTCCTGGGACAAAGACCAGGCCTTTTGTCCGTCTATGCGGGAAGGACAGCATTGAAAAGTTCATGACCGATCATGTTGCTTGGATAAAGCAGATGGAACAGGACAGTAGGGA
>JBAXZS010000248.1:0-3826 GCA_041670175.1 Sphaerochaetaceae bacterium
CGCATCCTATTCCTATTTATTGAAGTCTGGTCTTACCATCGGCAAGACCGTCGTTGGTAGTGAGACCACTATCTTGTTGCTTGCCTATCTGAGCAATTACCTGACGGTGATGATGGTCTATATGGCCCAAGGGACACCTTTGATGACAATACTCAACACAAAGACCATCGCAGCTGAGATACTTCACACGTTCGTTGGTTGCTCGGCCTTGGTGCTTGTCTCTCCGATGACCAGCATGGTTTGTGCCAGGATGTTTGCCGGGGGAAAGAAATGAAGGAACGGTTTCAAAGTCAGGTTGCCAGGGAGATATGGGTATCCCCATCAAGCATGTGCTTTATTTGGGAAAACACTATCGGAATACCTTCCAAGGTGATATCCTGGGGCTGCGAAAAGACATGATGGAACGAGGATAAAGAATGTTAGGAAGTTTTGGCTTTTCTTATATCGGGCTGATTTGGCTTATGATGCTCACCATCCCGAATCTTGTTTGGACACGGCATCAGCCCCAAGGGTATGTCTTTAAGAATGAGAACAAGGTGCTTTTGGCCTTTGAGAGAACCGGGCAAGTCTGTGTCACTTGTGTGGCTCTGATGTTTTCCGATTTCAACCTCAAGCCGTTCTCTGTCTGGAGTCTCTGGCTTATTGTCTCATTCCTTTTGATGGTTCTCTACGAAATGTGGTGGATAAGATATTTCTTGAGCGTCAAGACGATGCGTGATTTTTACAGTAGCTTTTGCAAAGTACCGGTTGCTGGGGCGACTTTGCCCGTGTTTGCCTTCCTTTTCCTTGGTATCTATGGGAAAGTGATATGGATGGTTCTTTCAGTCATCATTCTGGGAATAGGTCATATTGGCATACATCTGCAGCATTTGCATGAGATAGAAAAATAACTCTTGGGATTTCCCTTGGGTGGAAGAGAGGATTTTAGTCAGGAGGAGGCAGTCCCCTCGGAAATCTTTTTTGATCCAGGCAACCAATTCAGGTTGACGAACGGGAAAGAGGAAAGGTTGTTTTATTTTGGGGCACCAGAAGTAAGGATTCTCTTTGGACAGACTCTCTCTCACATTGAAATTCCAGTCCTGATGATATCCTGGCTGTACAGAAAAATGATGATTGGATTGCCTGTATCCCGAACCCATGGCGCCGTATTAGAGCTCGATGTCTTTGGCAGGGCAATCAGTTGGGTATTTCCTCTCTCTCAACAAGACCAGATTGGTACCATGGTTTCTGTGCCAAGGAAAGCCAACAGAAAACGGACTCCGGGAAAAAAAGCACGAGCTCCCTTGTTTTATTCTCTCTAAAACGCCGAGTCAGGCGGTTGCTCCTTCTCTTAGGTGGACTTCCTCTCCCTCAGGCTTACCGCCATGGTGATGACGGATGCCACTTTTCGTTCTTTTGCGTCAATCAGCATGGTGACGGCCATATCCGCCATTTCCTTTATTGGTTGATGGATTGTAGTAAGTTGAGGCGAGGTCATCTCCGCGAGTGGTATGTCATCGAATCCTATGACTTTCATCTTTCCAGGGATTGTGATGTTCCGCTCGTTACAGATTTGAAGCACTTGGGCCGCTGCGATATCACTGCTGCAGAATATGCCATCCGCCTGGGGGAAGGTATCAAGGAGCTTCGAGAGGAAATCATGGTAGTCCATCGATTCGTACAAAGCTTCAGAAAAGGGGATCTCCCGATGCTGCATATGGGCTTTCTCGCAGGCCTCTACGAATCCGATGGTCCTTTTGTCGGCGGGCATCTCGTTGCCTTGTACGTTCGAGACATGGAGAAGGAAGGTACATCCTTTCCTGATCAGACACTCGGCGGCGAGCCTTCCTCCTGTCAGGTTGTCGCACTCGATGGATGCGCTTGCATGCTCCTGCATGCGTTCGATTGTCACGACAGGGATCTCCAGCCCTTTGAGTTTCACTATGGAGAATTGTCCGGAACAGAGAATGATGCCCGCCACTCGGTTTTTTGTGCATTCCTCCAGCATCATCGATTCCTTTTCACGTTTATCATTTGACTGGAAGAGGAGTATCTGATACCCATTTCGACCTGCTTCTTCCTCAATGAATGAGACAAGGTTAGCAAAGTAAGGATGCCTCAGGGAAGGAATGATGACCCCAAGGATTGACGATTTCGATTTGGAAAGCGAACGAGCCAGCTCATTGGGTTGGTAGTTGAGCTTTCTCATCGCCTGTGCGACCTTGTTTTTTGTTTCCTGGCTTATGTATCCACGGTTGTTGAGCACGCGGCTGACTGTTCCAACTGAAAGCCCGGTCTCTTTTGAAACGTCCCTGATTGTAGCCATCTCATTCCCTCCTGAACAACTGTACGGTAAGTCGCATATCTTCCTTGCTTGTAATAGATATACGACATTTTTGCGTTTTTGTCTCATCAATTTCCACATGGGCGAGCTCCAGATGCTCGCTGTCGGAGATTTCCGCAATAAAACCATCAATAAGGAATTCCAGTATCAGTGGTTTGCTTTCAAAAACGATATCTTCCGCATTGCTTGAGGTTTCCTCAATCGAGGATTCTGGCAGATCTTCCTCATGGTGGAATATCCCGTTCGAAGGGTCATATGTGAAGGCAAGGTTTCCAATCTTTCCTGTGATTCTTTTTTTTACCGTCAATGTGAGCCTGCAGGCCCCTCCCTCAAGTTCTGTTTCCAGAAGAGTTCCTTGTAACAGGCCGCCTTGGGTGAAATGGTCATAGAATCCGGAAGGAGGATCCTTGCGGATGAAGCTCGTTCCATTCTTTTCTGCTAATCCCAGAACCCGAGGAAGTCCCATCACCCCTCTGGTGGGACGATTTATGTTTTTTGTTCTGAGCCAGGGAATAATGATTGTCTCTCCTCCTGTTCCGGAATAACTTTGGGTTGCATAGGGAAGAGAGGTGAGAAACAAGAAATGGTTTTCTTTCTTGGGAAGAAGTCTCTGACCATCAAAATCGGCTTCTTTGTATTGACCATCCGCTGCGGTGAAGAACACTTTGTCTCCAAGAAAATAAATGTCAGGACATTCCCAGAATGGGGGGGCGTCAAAGCGGTTGCACAGATTCCAATGGAACCAATCATCTCCTTGGAATAAAGCGAACTCATGGTTCCTCATCCAGAGGACAAGATACCGATTCCCCTTATAATGGAATACCTTAGGGTCCCTGTTGCCCGGTTCTATCGTAGGAATGATCGTCCCGAGTTCTCTCAGGTGCATACCCCCGTCCTCGCTTATGGCGAGATGTTGAGAAAAAAGGGAAGGATTGTCCAAATTCGCCAGGGTGTAGGGAAAGTAGAGCATCCCCTCTTCTTCAATGCCCGAACCGGAGAATATCACATGGTTCTCATCATCAGGGAACAGCACGGCGTCCTGTTGTGTCCATGTGATGAGATCATTGCTTGTCGCATGTCCCCAACTCATGTTACCCCATTTTCTGCCAACAGGATTGTATTGATAATAGAGATGATAGGTCCCTCCTGTTTTTACGAGTCCGTTCGGGTCGTTGATCCAGCCGAAGCACGGGGCATAATGAAAGGCGAGGCCTGAAGGTGCGTACCTGGGATTATTGGCGAAGTAAAGCAGGGAGAGTATTCTTTCATCGCCTTCTGCGAGGAGATACTTTCCCCTAATCGGTACAGGAACATGGGTTGAGGGGGCTTCTTGAGAGACATTGAGCAAGAACGAGGTTGCCATTCCATTGGCAAGGTGCAAACTCAAATGGCTTTGCTTCCCTTCCATCCAGATGGGCAGAAAAAGATACGAGCCCTTTACTTGAAGCCGTAATTGTTCCATACCAATTCCTTTTGCTATTTCACAGCACCGGCGACAACCCC
>JBAXZS010000249.1:0-3826 GCA_041670175.1 Sphaerochaetaceae bacterium
CCTGTTTCAGAATGGAGGAGGCCTCTATAATTTCCAGGGGCTTCGCGCCTTCAAGGACAAGTTCAATCCCCAATGGGCTTCTGTCTATCTGGCGGTGCCTTCTTCTGTTACCACCGCCTCATTGCCGATTGTTGCCATGAATATCGCCCAGCTGGTGGGTAGAGGGAAAGAGATTCCTGCTTCTCCTTGAGCATTCTTCTCTTGCTTGATTACTCGCTAAGGATTGCATCCATCTGATCTTTCAAGGAGGGGAGCCCTTTCTCGGCATCGGGGCATTGGGCTTCCAGAGTCCTGATATAGTTGGAGGGGGAGACCTCGGTGATTAACTTGAAGCAGGTTGAGAAGTGATGGACGGAACGGAAGGTGAGTGTCTCGGCGATTTCACTCAAGGATGATTTTCTCATGCGGATCAGGTATTTTGCATATTCAATCCTCAGTATACGCAAGTATCTCATAACGCTTTTCCCCATTTCATGGGTGAATGTTTTTTGGAGCTGGGATTCACTCATCCCTGCTTCATCACAGACTTCTTTCAGTGTGATCCGGTTGGTAAGGTTGGCATGCAGGAACTCAATAGCTTTTTGGACATAGGGGATATTGCTTCTCGAGGTGGGTTCTATCCATTTGGTTTTTCCTGGATTCATCACGTTCCGGGTCAGGAGGATAAGCAATTGTTGTAGCAGTGTCTTAATCATCTGCAAAGCTCCGAACGGAGCATCATCCTGTAAATTCATTTGGTCTGCACAGATCTCCCCAAGGGGAAGCACCAATGCTTGGCGTGCCTCTTTCAATATTTTTGCCGCCAAAGCATTATAGGATGGATTGTAGTCAAATTGGGGATGATCCAGGAATAAATTCATTGCAGGACTCTCGCAAGAGAAGGAGATTACAAAAAGATTGAAATGAGCATCCTTCTCTTCCATGAAGAAGTTGTGGTATGTGCCGGGAGGGATTATCAAAAGGGATCCCTGATTGAGTATGAATTTCCTTACCGTGGTTTCGTCATTAAGAACTGTGATTATCTTGCCTGAATCAAGGAGATCAATCTCCCAGAAGGCATGGCTTTCCCCCTTGAATGCATAATCCTTGTAGTTGTCAAAGTAATGGACGGTGTACAGGTTGGTGATCTCAAAGTAATCAGGTACTTCCTTTCCTACGTAAAACCGTTCCCCTATCATTAATTTCTTCTTCCTTTCCAAGTCAATTATTTTCCAAGTATATCATTTTAGCAGGTAATAGTGAGTGTTTTTTGAACAATAATGGTGTTTTTTGACAAAGACGGACAAAAATACTCGTGCTAGAGTCATTAAACGATAGGGATGAACAAGAAATGTTCCTCGCCTCAAATACTATGTTTAAAACAAAAGGAGTTAAAAACATGAAGAGAAAAATGTTGGTTTTTGCTTTAGTGCTTTCAGTCCTCGGTATGGGACTGTTTGCAAATGGAACAAAAGAAACAGTTGCAAGTCCGGTGAAAATAAAGATATCAACATGGACAAGCAATAAGGACCAACTGGCACTGCTGGGTTCTTTTGTTAATGAGTTTGCTGAAAAAAAAGGAATAACAATTGAACCTGAGTTTGAGTCAATTGCTTTTGCTGAGTATACAACCAAACTTTCTTTGGAACTTCAGGGAAGTGAGGCCCCTGATGTATTTTGGGTACTTGAAACTGCCGCACCTGTATTCATCAAGTCTGGCCTTATGGCTAAATTGAATGATGCAATGGCCGAATACGATCCCTCTGATTTCTCAGAACCAGCAATGGGGCTTTGGAAGAAAGGAAATGACGTGTTTGGTATTCCTTTCTCAACCTCTCCCTTCTTTATGCTTTATAATGCTGACCTGTTTGCCAAGGCTGGGCTTGAAACACCAGAAGAAATGGCAAAGAAAGGAACTTGGACCTGGGAGAACTTTGCAAAAACCTGCAAGACTCTTAAAGATGAAACCGGTGTATGGGGTTTTCAGACAGTTGATGGTGGCGGATACGATGCAAGGATCTTACAAAATCTTATGCCAATGGTTCGTTCCTATGGTGGAGATGCTTGGTCTGATGATGGCAAGATTCTTATCAATAGCCCTGAGAGTGTTGCCGCTATCCAGTTGTTCCATGATATGGTATTTGCCGACAAATCGGTTGTACCTCCAGGGGACCAGAGTGATTTCTTTGCAGGAGATGCTGCTATGACTGTCGGTCAGATATCAAGAGTATCAAAACTTAAGGATGCTTCTTTTTCTTGGGGAATGGCTCCCATGCCGGCAGGTCCAAAGGGTGATGTTCCAATCATCGGACAGGCTGCAATTGCGGCCAACGCAAAAAGTACAAATGGAAAACTTGCGGCAGAACTTGTTGCCTATATGACAAGTGAAAGTTGTGTAACAAGAATGGCGGGCATTTGGCCACCAGCAAGAAAGTCCGTACTTGAATCAGAAGCTTTTCTTTCTAGCAATCCGCTGGTCAAGCCTGAACAGATGCAGATTTCTGTAGCAAACTCAATCAAGACCGGTAGGGTCCTTCCTTCCAATGTTCAGTACCCACAGATTGAAGTTGAATCAAAAATGGTATGGGACAAGCTTTGGAAGAGTAATGCTGATGTGAAGGCTATCTGTGATGAAGTTGCTGCAATTTATGCAAAATACATCAAATAATTAATAAAGGGCATCATATGAAAAAGGGAAGTCCAGTATTTAAATCACTAAAAAAAATGCATCGACTTGAGGCTATAACAGGTTTCGCTTTCATTATGCCGCAGATGCTTGGCTTCATCTTTTTTGTGTTGATGCCCCTTATCATGATTTTTGTCTATTCATTTCAGCAGAAAAATCTCTTGTTCGGTACAAGCACTTTTACAGGAATGGATAATTTCTTTCACTTGGCGAAGGATTCGCTATTTTCAAAATCATTGGTGAATACATTGATTTTTTCTTTAGGGGTCGTGCCTCTTAATCTAATCTTTTCCCTTGCAATAGCTTTATATTTTGCAAAGAATGGTTTTGGACGTACATACATGAAAGCGATAGTCTTTCTCCCTGTTGTGACAAGTGGTGTTGCATGGTCAATTGTATTCAAGTATCTTCTTCAAGGTGGTCAAGCAGGTCCAATAAACTATTTTCTTTCGCTCGTTGGAATCCAAGGACCAAACTGGTTGTTCGAGAAGGGATGGGCAATGCTCAGTGTGATTGTATCAAGAGTAATCAAAAATCTTGGTGTGAATGTGATTATTTTTCTAGGCGCTGTTTTGAACATGCCACAGGATATCATTGAGGCTGCCAGAATCGATGGGGCTAAAGGCTTTACATTGTTTCGGAAAATAAAACTTCCTCTGTTGATGCCTTCAGTAATGATGATCACCATTGTGACCGTAATTGGATCAATGAGAGTGTTTGATACAATCAAACTCATGACAGATGGTGGCCCTGAAGGTTCCACAATGGTTCTTGTCTACTATATCTATCATCAAGCATTCAAGATGTTTGATACAGGCTATGCAAGTACAATCTCTGTAATCTTGTTTATGATAGTTTTGTCTCTTACCTTGGTACAGTGGATTGGAAGACGGAGGATATCCTATTATGAAAACTAGAAGATTTGCAGATGATATCATTCGTCTCCTTATAATAGTCTTGATGACAATGATGTTCGTTTATCCTTTTTGGTGGATGATAGTCAATTCGCTTAATAAATCCACGGAGATATTTGGAAAACCAAAATTTCTTCCAACCTCATGGCAATTTTCCAACTATGTTGAAATTTTCAAAGTGCAACCTTTTGGTCGCCATTATCTCAATACTCTTCTTGTTGCCGCAGTAGGAACGATTGGGAATATC
>JBAXZS010000250.1:0-3797 GCA_041670175.1 Sphaerochaetaceae bacterium
ACAGGTAATGCCCTTTTCATTCTTTGTCGCATCCTGGGTATCCAGGATGCTTCTTCTTACACTCTCAGGCAAGGTGACGATGTCACCTCTGACCCTGATTCGGATGTGGTTCTCCAAATAAAAAGCAAGTTCACCATGGAGCTTGGTGCTCAAGAGGCCCATCAGATATCCGACTTCTTGCTCACTGCGCTTCCAATTCTCCGTTGAGAACACATAAAAGGTGATATACTGGATATTGCTGTCCCTTGCGGCACAAACAACCCTCTTAAGAGCTTTCAATCCCTCAACATGGCCGGCCGTACGCGGAAGATTTCGTTTTTTCGCCCATCTTCCATTCCCATCCATGATTATTCCTAGATGATTCAGGGCTGGACAACACTCCATTTAAATCTCCATGATTTCCTTTTCCTTGGCATCGGCGGTTGCCCCGACCTTTGTAATGTAGGAATCGGTCATTTTCTGGAGTTTAGTCTCACCGTCTTTCTGCTGGTCCTCGCTTATATCTCCGTTCTTGGATAGTTTTTTCAGTTCATCCATGCCCTCACGACGGATATTGCGGATAGCAATCCTTGCGGTCTCGGCGGTCGCCTTGGCACTTTTTGCAAGTTGTTTTCGTCTATCCTCAGTGAGAGAAGGAAACACCAGCCGGATGAGTTTCCCATCATTGTTTGGAGGTAACCCAAGGTCGCTTGTCTGGATTGCTTTCTCAATGGCAGGCAATACCGTCTTATCCCAAGGCTGGATTACGATACTTCTTGCCTCGGGGACACTGATGGAAGCCACCTGATTGATTGGTGTAGGTGTACCATAGTAGTCCACCCGGATTTTATCCAGCAAAGCAGCAGATGCCCGTCCAGTCCTGAGGGAATCATATTCCTTCCCCAGATTCTCGACGCTTTTTTTCATTTTTTCTTCACAGCCATTTAATACTTCTTGCATGAAACACTCCAAAAAAGACAAAACCGCCCACAAAATCGAGGGCGGTTTGTCAATGCTAGTCTAGGCGTTTACGCCTGCGACAAAATAATGAAAACTGACGATGGACAGTTTTGCCCCAACTTCCTTGGCGACCTCTGTCATCTTCTTCTCCACATTCATAGTCTCGTCTTTAACAAAAGCCTGGTTCAGGAAACAGATTTCGCCAAGATGCTTGTTCAGCTTGCCACGAACAATGCCCTCAAGCACTTTTTCGGGTTTCTGCAAATCTTTCACCTGCACCTTGAAGATACTCAGTTGCTCATCGATATAACTCTGAGGGACAGATTTCACCTCAAGGTAACTTGGCGTGAACGCAGCCACATGCAAGGCGCAATCATTGGCAAATTCCTTAACAATCGGATTGTTTGCAATCTCAATCTTGTCAGTGGCAAACTCAACGACAACCCCCATGGCCCCTGGCCCATGAAGATAGGTGGAAACAAAATGACCTTCCACAATAGGCAGGACAAGCAATTTCTTTAATGACATGTTTTCCTTGATTACTGCAATCAAGGACTTTACCATGTCGTTGAGTTCATCGTTGATCTCGGTATAACCTTTATCAAGCACAGTGGAACAGAGCTTTTCGCCCAGTTCTACAAACTTTGCATTTGCAGCTACAAAATCAGTCTCGCAGGAAACTTCCAGCATGACGACGGTCTTTTCATTTGCCTTGACAAAGACACGACCATTGTCAGTGGCACGGTCCTGTCTTTTGGCAACAGCGGCCAAGCCCATCTCCTTAAGAATTTTATCAGCGGCTGCAAAGTCACCATTTGCTTGCACGAGAGCTCTTTTACAGTCCATCATGCCAGAGCCTGTGGCGTCACGCAACTGCTTTACTTGAGCGGCAGTGATTTCCATATCTTACTCCTTGTAGAGGATTTCCTCGTCGACTACGATACCTTTCTTGCTATTATCAGAAGCCTCGTCTGCTTCTTCTTCATCCTTCTTCTTGTCCTTGTCCTCAAATTTAGAGAAATCGGACTTCTCTTCACTGGAGAAAACAATATCCTCTGTTTCTTTTTCAATAGCTTCCTGTGGTTCCGTTTCTGGAACAGCAGCCGTCTCATCATCCAAGGATTCGACAATCTGGATACCGGTCTCATTGTCAGCGTCGACAACAGCGTTTGCTATAATCTCAACAAAAAGACTAATTGCCCTGATGGCGTCATCATTGCCAGGAATAGGATAGGTGATATCGGTAGGATCACAGTTGGTATCGACTACCGCCACCACAGGGATTCCAAGACGCTTGGCCTCAGCCACAGCAATGGCTTCCTTCTTGGTGTCAATGACGAACAGCGCTCCTGGAAGTTCTTTCATTTCCTTGATACCGCCAAGGTTTTTCTGAAGTTTTATCTTCTGTTTGGTTAAAAGGGAAACCTCTTTTTTGGTGAGCGAATCAAAAGTACCATCGGTCTCCATCTTCTCTATTTTCTTGAGAGTGGCTATTGACTTCTTGATGGTGGTGAAATTGGTAAGCATACCTCCAAGCCAACGGTTGTTGACATAGGGCATCCCACAACGTTGGGCCTGTTCCGCAATAGCTTGCTGGGCTTGTTTCTTGGTACCCACGAACATAACGGTCTTGCCTTGCTTTACCACAGCCCTGATCGCATCATAGGCTTCTACGAGACACGCAGAGGTCTTCTGTAAATCAATGATATGGATTCCATTTCTCTGGCTGAAAATATAACGAGCCATCTTCGGATTCCATCTTTTGGTCTGATGCCCAAAATGCACACCTGATTCAAGCAGGCTCTTCATGGTTACTACGGACATAATCCTCCTATCTGACGAACACAATAAATATGTAACGTCACCCTTCATCTGTTACTCATCCCCGCAGGGATGGAAATTCTGCACCAACACAACCGGGCACAGTCCGGGAAAGTATGTCAGAAATCTGCAAAAGAGGCAATCCCACCACAGTGGAAAAATCACCATTGATGTGATCTATTAGGTTCTTTCCCAGCGATTGGATACGGTATGAGCCAGCTGCGCCTTTCCATTCATTTGTGCTGAGGTATTCTCGTATGGTCCTCTCATCGAGATCCTTGAACCAGACAGAGGCTCTGTCACTGCCGCTTTGTACTTTGCCTTCGAGCGACAGTGCCCAGCCTGTGACCACGTCCTGTCTTTCCCCTGAGAAGGATGAGAGCTGCCCGAATGCCTCGTCTTGGTCTTTTGCCTTGCCGATGAGTCTGCCCTTGAACAGGATAAGTGTATCACAGCAAAGGACAGGGAGGGGATTTTCCGGATGTTCCCTTATGAAAAAGTCGAGTTTCCTTTGTGCTAAGGAACGGACAGTCTCCTCTGGCTCGCTCAAGGAGAAGGACTCGTCGCAAAAGGTTGCCATGGCCGTCACCTTGACGCCAAGATCTTCCAGCAGTTTTTTCCTCGCAGTTGACTGGGAGGCGAGTATGAGGCGAGGGATGCGCTCTGAAAATCTAGACATTGGTTTCCTTCTTGAGGGTTTCCAGCTCCTCGCTTATGGCAAACCATTGCTCTTCTCCTTGGTCTTTCTGTTTCTGTTGGGCTTCCTTCTGCTGCATGATGGCGGTGATTTTTTTTATATCACTATAGACGGAGGGGTCTGCCATCTTGGCCTCCAAGGCCTCGATCTTGTCCTGAAGGAGCCCGGTTTCCTTTAAAATCTGGTCGCATTGCCTTTGTAATGACACAATCCTGTTGCGGATTTTGTTGTTCTGCTTATAGGACGAGGCACCGGTCGTCTCTTCCTTTTCTTTCTTTTGTGAGTTTGCTTCCTCATATTTCTCCTTTTCATTGAGCTTGTAGGAGAAGTAGCTGTAATC
>JBAXZS010000251.1:0-3774 GCA_041670175.1 Sphaerochaetaceae bacterium
ACATGCTGGTCGCCAAAGGTGAAGAATGCAAAACAATTCCCCTTGATTCTCACTATCTCGGTATTCTGTTTTCCGGCAAAGTGAAAGAGAATCCCGATGAGGTCGGTAAGCATACGGGTCTTCCCGCTGTCCTTCTCCCCTCGTATCACAAGAATCTTTTGTTTGGCGACAAGTCCCATATGAAGGCTCCCTCTCTTATTGACAGGTTGAATACTCGTTCTCTCGATATTCCTATGAATTGTTTTTGGTAATGAATTATTGGTTGAAATTTTTAGATAAAATGGCCCAACCCAGAGAAATCCTAGGTTTTGCCGTCTCTTTCGCCAGTTCGAGAATCCAACCATCCATTAAGGCAGGTGGCCATCAAAAAGGGTCCTGTGTGTTGGAACCGAGGGAACAGGGGGATCAACAAGCAGAAAAGAACAGCAAGCCCCCATCCCTTTCGGTTTCAATTGCAATCATAATATCTTGAAACTCGTACTTCTACAACTGATTTTATCATTTTTCTCACTTGCACAAGTGAAACCTGTTTACTCGCGCCCTTTGTTTATGGATGCTTTTGGTTTGACTTTTACCGTAGTATGTGCAAATATCGTCATGTCGCAACTCATAACCGAAATATCAGGAGGTTTTGATGGGGTACTATATCATTTCCTGCATTACCGGCCATGAAGAACAAGTCCTTAAGGCAACAAAACGACAGCTGGTGAGGGAAGTCCCCTCTCTGGCTGAGAAAACCGATTTTGTCTTCCCCGTCCGTCTCATTGAAGAGCATTGGAACGGGAAATGGGTCGATGTCAGGAAACCTCTTATCCCCAGTTATTTCTTTGCCCGGTCCTCTGAGAATCTCGACCAGGTCGCTGATATCGTATCAAAAATAAATTACTCGCTGGGGTTCCTTACCTATAAGGGAGAACAGAGGACGGCTCTTCTCAAGGGCAGGGATATGGACTACGCCTCCTGGGTGTTCTCCAATAACGGGGAGATAAAGAAATCCAAGGTGGTTTTGTATCCAAACCAGAAGATCAAGGTGATCTCCGGTCCTCTTGCCATGCTGCATGGCAAGATACTACGAGTCGACAAGCATCAAAGAAAAATCCTTATCGAGATTCAGATCGCCACGAATGTGGTGAGGGTGAGCCTAGGCGCGGAGTTCGTCGCTCCTGAGGAAATAACAACAACTCAAGGTTGAGCACGTCTACATCTTGAAGGCTGTGGTTATCTGCTGCAAGGCTTTGGGGAAACTCAGGCCGTATTCCTCAAGCAGCTGCTCAGGGGTTCCCGATTGCCCGAATCTGTCCTGTACCCCTATCCTCAAGAACTGGAAATCGCCGTTGCCGATCAAAACCGAGGCGACCGCATCCCCCAATCCCCCGATGGTGCTATGTTCTTCCATGGTCACTACGCGCTTGCACTTGTGGGCATACTGCAGGACGCACTCCCTGTCCATCGGCTTGAGGGTATGGATGTTGACCACCGCGGTGTCCACTCCCCTTGTCCTCAAGGCCTCAGCGCAGTCCAAGGCCGTAGGGACCATGATCCCACAGGCAAACAGGACCAAATCGGTGCCTTCCTTGAGGACATTGGCCTTTCCCAGGACGAAAGGCATATCCCTGTTTAGCACAGGACTGGGAGAACGACCGATACGCATGTACACAGGACCTTCCATCTCTGCCACTGCAAAGATGGCCTTCCTGACCTCATTGGCATCGCAGGGCACCACAACGGTCATCCCCGGGATCACCCGCATCAAGGCAAAGTCCTCGATGGCCTGGTGGCTTCCTCCATCCTCCCCGACGGTGACCCCTCCATGGGTACAGCAGATCTTGACGTTTGAGTTGGGATAAGCCACGCTGTTACGGATCTCCTCATAAGCCCTCCCCGCACCAAACAAGGCGAAGGTGCTGCAAAAGGGGATCCTTCCCATCCGGGACATCCCCACGCTCATATCGATCAGATTCGCCTCGGCTATGCCGACGTTGAAGAACCGTGAGGGATAGGCTTTGGCAAACAGGTTCGTCATGGTCGCATGGGACAGGTCCGCATCCAATACCACGACTGAGTTGTTCTTCTCCCCCAGCTCCACCAAGGCCTCTCCATAGGCAGTACGCATCATCTTCTGTGTGCTCATTCTCTTGCCTCCAGCTCAGACATCGCAAGTTCATATTCCGCATCATTGGGAGCCTTCCCATGCCATGCGGGATTGTTCTCCATGAAGGAGACACCCTTCCCCTTGATCGTATGGGCAAGGATACAGGTGGGCTTCCCCTTCTCGTGGTCACACCCAAGGGCGGCGACAACCTGGGCGATGTCATTGCCATCGGGAAGCTCGATGACATGAAACCCAAACGCCCTGAACTTGGCGGCGATATCGCCCAGGCTCATCACGTCGGCGCAGGCTCCATCCAGCTGGATGCCGTTGTTGTCCACCAGCAAGGTGAGGTTGTCCAATCGATAATGGGCCGCGGCCATGCAGGCTTCCCAGACAAGGCCCTCCTGGAGCTCCCCATCCCCCAAAAGGGAATAGACATTGATATCCTCCCCTTTCGAGGCAAGCGCCATCCCGGTGGCGATAGAGACCCCCTGCCCCAAGGAACCTGTGGAAATCTCGATTCCCGGCAGCTTCTTTGAATCAGGATGTCCTTGCAGACGGCTGTGAAGTTTCCTCAAGGTGGAAAGCTCCTCCTTGGGGAAGAACCCCCTGTCGGCCAGGACCGCATACAGACAAGGGGCGACATGGCCCTTGCTCAGCACAAAACGGTCATGATGATACTCCTTGAACGAGGAGGGCGTCACCCTCAGCTTGGTATAATACAGACCGACCAGCAGCTCCACACAGGAAAGGGAACCGCCACAATGGCCTGATCCGGCCGTATGAAGCATGGTCAAGATGGCACGTCTGGTTTCCGTGCATTTTGACATAAGAAAATCATTTTTCATTGTAGTCTCCAACTAAAGAATCACTTCTCCGCACAAATCCTTGAAAGCGGTCTTCATATGAGCAACGCTCTCATTCGCGGCTTTGTCGGCATCGCCGGCGGCAATCGCCTCAAGAATCCTCTTATGGGGTTCTATCGCATGGGAGGCATGCTCCTCGATGCCGAAGCTGGTCTGTCTCAGTTTCTCAAAATAATAGTTGACCAGGCGGACAAGGGCGATCAGCAACTCGTTGTGCGTGATATTCACTATCTTCTCATGGAAGCGGGCATCAAGGATCGCCATCTGGGCGCTATCGTGGTTCTTCTGGCAATCCTCGAATTCCTTCTGTATCTGATTGAGGACGGCGATATCCTCCTCCGTCCGTTTCATTGCGGCCAGGCGGGCCGCAAGAGGGTCCAAGGACATACGCACCTCCAGATACTCCCTCATCTGGGCATCATGCAACCGAAACCAATTGGTCGCCTGCTGCACCGGATCGATGGACTTGCTCCGCACGAACGCCCCCCGTCCATTCTCCAGCTCGACATAGCCCTGGGACTGCAACCTGCGGTACACCTCCCGCAGCGTGGCCCTGCTTATCCCCAATTTCGCACACATTGCCTGTTCCGTCGGGAGCTTGTCCCCAACCTCCAGATCCCCGGTCTCCAGGAACTTGATGATTCCCTTCGAGGCAAGATCCACAGTCGACTGTTTTTTGATACTTTCCATCAGACACCTCAGAATGATTTCCCAAGAAGCAACCTGGGAATGAATAACGTTATTTGTGGAAATACATTAATAAGAAACAACACAACTAGCAAGCCTATATAATAAGGTTTGACAGCCTTGAAGGCC
>JBAXZS010000252.1:0-3747 GCA_041670175.1 Sphaerochaetaceae bacterium
ACTTTAAGGATGTGGTTTCTGCTATGGAAAGCATCAGGAGGAATCTGGTTATATGAGCGAAAAGCGATTGTGCATGGATGAGGAGAAACTACTTTCCCTTGCCCATAAAGTAGGGACTCCCTTCTATTTGTATGATGAGAAGGCCATGGTTGAGAATGCCTTGACTTTCAAACGTCTGTTTAGCTGGGCTCCTGAATTTACCAATTACTATGCCGTGAAGGCATGTCCTAATCCTGTGATTCTCAAGCGTCTGTCGGATTTGGGGTTTGGAGGCGATTGCTCTTCGTTACCGGAATTGCTTCTTTGCCAAGCAAGTGGGATTACCGGAAAAAAGATTATGTTCACCAGTAATGACACCCCCGTGGAGGAATTTGACAAGGCCTTGGAACTGGGAGCCATCATTAATCTTGATGATATCACCCATATCAAAAGTTTAAGGAAGATTCCTGATACCATTTGTTTTCGATATAACCCCGGGCCTGATCGGACAGGCAATGCCATCATTGGTAATCCTGTGGAAGCCAAGTTTGGCGTCACTTCGGCGCAGATAGTCGAATGCTACAAGATTATGAAGGAAAAAGGAGTACGGCATTTTGGTTTGCATACCATGGTGGCCTCCAATGAGCTGGATGGAAACTACATTGTTGAAACCGCAAGAATGCTGTTCTCTTTGTGTAAACGTATCGAAAAGGAAGCAGAAGTCCGTATTGAGTTCATAGATATGGGAGGGGGAATAGGGATTCCTTATCGGCCAGGACAAGAACCTATGGACCTAGAGTTTGTTTCTTCAGAGATGCGGAAGCTCTATGAGAAGATGATTCTCAAGCAAGGTCTTGGTCCCCTAGCCATTGCTTTTGAATGTGGCCGTTTCATCACAGGTCCCTATGGATACCTTGTCACCTCGGTACGGCATGTGGCGAGCAAGTACAAGACCTATGTGGGTATGGATGCCTGCATGGCGGACCTCATGCGTCCGGGCATGTATGGTGCCTATCATCACATCACCGTGCTAGGAAAACAGAAGGCAAATCCTTGTCGCGTTTATGATATCACCGGCTCGCTTTGCGAGAACAACGATAAATTCGCCATTGATCGTAAGTTGCCAGAAATTCAGGAAGGTGATGTATTGGTCATCCATGATGCGGGAGCGCATGGACATAGTATGGGATTCAACTATAATGGGAAACTAAGAAGCGCCGAATACCTTTTACGCGAGGATGGGTCTGTGATTATGATTCGTCGTGCCCAAACCTACGACGATTATGTCTCAACCCTTCGGTTTGAAGGTGCTCCAGTGAGGTTGTGATGTTCATATTTCCTGTAAGGGTCTACTATAGCGATACCGACTGTGGTGGTATCGTGTACCATGCACGGTATCTTGATTTTGCAGAGCATGCCAGGACCGAGTTGCTTCGTTCTGTCGATGAAAGCCAGAGTGAATTGAGGGAAAAACAAAATTTGGTGTTTGTGGTGAAGTCGATAGCCATCGATTACCAACGGCCAGGCAGGCTTGATGATAGTTTGATTGTTGAGACTTCCATTGAGGAAGCCAGACATTTTTCCATTACGTTCCTTCAGACGATAAAAAGGGGTGAGGATACGCTTGCTGTCTTGCGATGCAAGGTCGCCTCTCTTGATTGCAAGACACTAAGGCCTACTGCGCTTCCCTTATGGTTTGTTCCCGCGGTCGAGAGACTTTAAACGGGGGCAGTCTTCCCGTAAAGAAGGCTGCCGTTAAGAAGGCATGCCTGTTAAATCATACTACTGGTATGCTGACAAGTATGGATGCGCTTCCCACACTGCCTTTTTTTGCACTGTTGATTACCAGGTCATATCTATGTGTCCCGGCCAGGGGTTTGGAGACAGTGAGAGTATTGGTGCTCTGGGTCGTAAGGATTTCCCCTTCGCAATACCATTGATAGACAAGATCCTGGGCTGAAAGGCCAAGGGCTTTCAGGTTTGTAGGAGTGAAGGCCAAGGCGAATGGCGTTGTGCCATTGGTGATTGGGCTTGGAGAACAGGTGATGGTCCCTTGGACAGGGAAGGTTGTGTTGTTGACGATGGTGATATCAAACTCGTTGGTAAGATCTCCGATAAACAGCAACATCGTTCCTGAGCTTGGCGTGTTCTCAATGACCCTGACTGCGCTTGTGCCCCCACTGACAACAGTATTATCACTGAACAGTTTGGCCTGCAAGACATAGGAGCCTGCGGCTAGGTCATTGACTGTCAACTCGGCACTTCCCGTGGCACAAAGCAAAGAAGAGGAAGGGATGGATATCTCAGTACCTTCTTGGTCAGTGAGTTTTACCGACAGGTATGCATTCTCGTTCACCTGGTCATCCTGCCAGGAGAAAGTGACATTGAGAGAACCCCTGCCGTTGAGAGTCTCCAGATTAATCTGAGCGGTAGTGGTTGCAGGCGAGAAAATCTTTGTCGTATCTCCGCTGGCGAGGATATCCCCCGCGTTGTTCCTGGCTTCCGCATGTATGGTCCATTTCCCAATAGTCAATTGTCCCAGCTCAATCGGGCTAGTTGTCGCAATGATATCCACTGCTGTTGCATTTTTCGGCCCTGTGGCTGTCACATGGTAGCTGGTTATTTGCATCAGTGCCTGCTCTGGCACGATATTGCGCTCAGCCTCACAAAATTGACTACTGACAAGTGTGAGTTGCACCGTCTTAGTTGTTTGAGGTTGTTCAATTTGATTCTTGCACCCGACAAGGGCAAGAAGAATAAGAGATAACGTCAATAGGTGACGTATGCGTTGCTTGTGTTCCATACAAGTCTCCTTGAATTAGTGTTATCTTCTTTACCATTATTGTTGTGCTTCTGGTCAGGAATCAGATAGACTTGAGGCATGTGTTTACCCATTTATGATGCGGACGAAAAATTGCACCAAAGAATAATGCTTACTCCCTGGTGGTCTGATACTGACAAGGTTGTCGCATCTGTTAAGCTTTCCTATCATAAGAATATATTCCTGGTGACTTATTCTGTTCAGGAACCGCAGCTAAGGCGCATGTGCACCCATTTCAATGATGAGGTTTACAAGGATAGTTGTGTGGAGGTTTTTTTGCAGAAAACAGGTTGTCAAGAGTATATGAATTTTGAATTCAGCGCTTCAGGTTTCTGCCATGTGGCAAAAGGAACCTCAAGGGAAGGAAGAGAAAGCCTGCCAAAGAAACTCTTGGAAGCAATCCCCGTTGAAGTGAAGGTGCTTGAGAACAATACAGAAAGAAGCCTTTGGACGCTTTCTGTCCAGCTGGATCTCTGTAAGTTCGGCCTCTTGCTAGAGAACGAGAAGCTACAAGGAAAAACCATCCTGGGGAATTTCTTTTGTTGCGGAGACGGTCTTGCCGAGCCTCATTATCTTAGTTATGCACAGATAGACACGCTTAAACCGGATTTCCATGTCCCCTCATCCTTTGTCCCTCTGGAATTTGTCTAGAAAATCAGGGACTTGCTACCAAGAAGTTCCTGTAATCCCAGATGGGCTAAATTCAAACCGAAGATACCTGTGATAGTACTTAAGGAACCGAGGACGTTGCGTTCCCTCCCTTTTCCTTTTGGTTCCTGTCTCTCTTCTTCATCATAGGAAAAGATCACCGGTTCCGGGCTGTAGACTACTTGGATTCCTTTTCCCACACCTCGCTTGCGCAGATTTGTTCGCACTTGCCTGGCAAGCGGACAGCCGGAGCTATCCATAAGGTCTCCTGTCGTTATGAGTGCAGGATTCCTTCTTAA
>JBAXZS010000253.1:0-3738 GCA_041670175.1 Sphaerochaetaceae bacterium
AATTAAACAAAACTTATATTGAACTTGATTTACGCAGGTAAATGTACCTTGAAACTTTCGTTGTGTAAAGAGGTAAAAAAAACAGAATTCATACCATGAATTTCAGGATGTGGCGTATTGGGTGCATCTTTTTAATTCGTTAACTATTTTTTTCGGACATCATTGATGTACTACCCCAATGATATCGCACATCCAATCCAGTCAAGGTATGTGTTCATTTAGACAGTCTTCGTTGTAGAGTGGGTTTTCTTCTGCAAATGCAATGGTTGGTTGCGACTCTTCAGGGGTTTCTTGACTTTAAGTTCTGGAATCTGTAGCCGGACCTTCTTGATGACGGGCATGCTTGCACTCTCGTAATGACGACTGGTTCGGTGGCACCCAATAAGGGAGATGAGTTTATCAGGTATGTTGTTCATCCTGGAGCTCCTGTTTGATGAGTTGTCCAGGAAATCCTTGGGAAGTCATTTTCTTTGATGTATCCAAACAGGTGACCATCGCTCTTTTTCTCGGGGTGAGGCCCAACTTCGCTAGTCATAAAATTTGGGAATGCATGGACGAGCAGAATACTTTTTGAAGCCTGAAAAGATTGGTTGATAAGTAATAAAAATTTTATTACTATTTGGTAATGAGATACGAGGTTTTCCTGCCGAAAAGCTTGATAAGATCATTAGGTCGATGCCCCAAAATGCATAAAAGACATTGTTGCATCTGATTGATGGCATCAAGGAGTCCGGCCTTGAACAACCGGACTACAGCAATTATAGCAAGCTTGGGAAAATGACCTATCACTGCCATCTGACATATCATTGGGTGGCTTGCTGGCGATATGAGAATAACTCGTTTTTCGTGGAGGTGTATTATGTTGGTAGTCGTGAAAAAGCCTCCTATTGATTTCAAGGTCGAGGGTAGCTACATTCCTGAGTCTCTTCTTGAAACCCTTCGCAATGATTATGGATGTACCGTTGAGGGTGATGATGGATGGGAGAATGCCGACGATAGCAAGTGGTACAAGGAAATGAAGAAGGATGAGACTCCCGGGGGCAATTTGAGGTTCTATAGGAAGCTCCATAAGCTGACCCAGCGTCAGCTTGCTGAGAAACTTGGCACTACAGTCCAGTTCATCTCTAATGTGGAGAACGGGAGCAAGCCTATCAGCAAGAAAATGGTGAAACAGCTTGCGCAGATTTTCAATATCACACCTGCGAGATTCATCTAGCATGATTAGGAAAGGTTCTGTTTTTTATAAGAAAGGCATCCCCGTATAAATATCACCGGGGTGCTTTTCCCTTCTCTAAACTCAAAACGGGATTTTTTACTGTTCAAGAATTATTTAGTTTTAAAGTAAAGGTTTTTAGACCTGTTCAGGCTGCAAAATTCGTTCATTGTTTGGAATGAAGGGTTTATCTATGGTATCAGCTCTGTTGCCTGTTGCTTGCGACGAAATGAGTGTGATTTGCTACCTGCATATCAAGAAAGTCTTGGTGTTTCCAACTTTAAATAATTCGATGACTAGTGCAAAGGATTGCATCCTTGCCATGTGCTATGCATTGGTTCAGCACCTTTATCGTCATCTTGGATAATTTGAACTCCAGCATGTCAAGTTTATTGATCTTGACCAATGCCTTTGAATAGAGGACGGTCGTCAGAATGACTTCTCTTGCTTTCTTTGGGTATTGTTCCTGAAGCTTCAGCTTCGTGTCCATATTCTCGTGAACACTCTGAGAGTTGTTTCTTCTATAAAATCTTCGGCGTTGCCTATCATCCTATCTTGGACAGCAAGCTCCTTGGTCTTTTCCGAGCTCTGGTGCCTGTACCCATGTAAGCGTAATAGTACAGGTTGTTTGTGACCTTTAGCCCTTGCCAAACAGATAGCTGGTCATGGACAGGGACCCAAGGACACAGGAATCGTTGAACACCTTGGTCTGGTCATCTGGACTCACCGCTCCCAGCACTGAGAGCAAGGGGAAGAAATGATCCGGGATGGAGAAAGCTTTCTTTGCCGATTCCCCTGCCTTCTGGAAGTTGACCACGGAATCATAGTCCTTGTGAAGGATTCGTTCTTTGATGAAATGGTCAAACTGTATGGCCCAGTCATATCCTCCCTTCATGTTTCCATTGAGTAGCGAGAGGTTATGGACGATGTTTCCACTGCCCAGGATCAGAACGCCCTTATCTCTCAAGGTGGCGATGTCTTTGCCGATTTCGAACTGTTCCTCCGCACTGGAATTCTGGTCCACGCTTACTTGAAAGACAGGTATCTCGGCTTGAGGATACATCCTTCGCAATACCGACCAGGTGCCATGGTCAACGCCCCAACTGTTGTCGACACTCACTTTGGGAGAAAGAAGCTTCCTTGTCAGGGAAGCAAACTCTAAAGATCCCTTTACGGGATACTTCACCTGATAAAGTTCCTCAGGAAATCCGTACATGTCATAGATAATCCTAGGTTCCTGTGCATTGTTGATCCTCCTTCCCCTGGTATACCAATGGGCGGAGATCGCCAAGATTGCTTCTGGTTTTGGAATATCTTTTACGATGTCCTTCCAGCTTTGCGCATACTTGTTGTCCTCAATCGCATTCATGGGCGAGCCATGACCAACAAACAGTACCGGCATACTTTTCATGAAGAGTTCCTCTTCTTCAAACATACACCAATCCAGGGGAAAGGCAACAATGATTTCTTGGTATAAGGTTGAACTGTTATCTTGTTTTTGAAGAAATACCTTTGGTTTTTACAGCGAACCAAGAGTATCGAATAATTGCTGCAATCCCAAAGATATCTCTCCTTTTGTTGGATAGAGAAGATAATTCAGATCATGGTCATGCTTGGGGAACACATGGACTTTCAGGTTTGTCTTTCCCAGTTGCTTGAAGGTCGCCTCGATGTCACGTGTGCCCTGGACAGGGGTATTCCTATCGATTTCTCCCTGAAAGATATGGAGGGGAATGTCAAGCTTGGACAGCACCTCACTGTTCGGGGGCATATGTGTCCGATAGTCCTTGAACCATGCGGAAGTAAGCAGCACCCCGTAGTTCTTCGCCAGCCATTGGTCGTCATTCTCCTCGATAGCCTGTTGGATCCTTGTTAGGGAAGGTGCCAACATCAAAGAGAAGTCATGAGCTGTGAGTATCCCATCTTCATCAACATCCAGCTGGGTAAAGGCGGTTGCCCTATTCATACCTATGGCCTGCAGGATTTTGTAAGGGTCCGCTTCAAGTTCTGTCCTGGATACAGTTCCATTCTTGTCAGCATCGAAGTACTGGCAATAGAAAATCATGCTTGATTCTCCTCCAAGTTGCCAGGAAAGGGTGGCATCCATTGTGACATTGACGTACCCAGCTAGGATTAAGGCATCGACAGGTTCCTTCTTGTCCAGTGCCACCCGTGGCGCCACAATGGTCCCGGAACTCCAACCAAGCAAAATTATCTTTGCCTTGGCAAGAACAGGGTAGGAGTGAAGTGTCCTGATGATGGCTTCAACATCACTGATCTCATTGGTGGGGAGGTAGGTTTCATATTCACCTTGGTCAATTGACTGGAACAGGGGAGGTTTGTTTGAAGGGGAGACTCCTCGGGTATCATAACTGAAGAAGCCTATGCCCCGATTGTTGCACTGCTGGGCGAATAAATCGAAATAGGAGAAGGTGGTGCCATTTCCCATAACTCTCGTGTCATCATAGGTGTTCGGTCCCGAGCCATTGACATAAATGACAAGTTTATCGACAGGTTGTGCCTGT
>JBAXZS010000254.1:0-3717 GCA_041670175.1 Sphaerochaetaceae bacterium
TCAACAACCCGTCGTCCCTCCTGGGCCTGAACCATGTTCTCATCAAGATCACGACCACCAGAAAGCGCCTTGGTGATGGCACTACGAGTAATTTCATGGAACACCATCCGTTTATAGGGCACTTTTGGTTTGAGTTCTTGCAAAAGATGCCAGCTGATGCTTTCTCCCTCACGGTCCTCATCAGTCGCCAAAAGCAAATTATCTGATTTCTTCAACTCATCTTTCAGTTGCTTGATAATGGGGCCCTTCCCCTTGACTATCTGATATTTACACTCATATCCATGGTCGATATCTATGGACATATCCTTCTCACTCAAATCACGAATATGCCCTTTGCTGGCAATGACCTTATAGTTCTTCGGCAAGAACTTAGTGATGGTCTTTGCCTTGGTCGGGGATTCTACGATGATGAGAGTTTGCTTTGTATCTTCCATGAAATTGCTCCTGCTTCGATTCAGGTTACAACTATATAATGCTGTTGCAAGAATTTGTCAACCTCAGATGGCAAAGTCTTCCATTAATGCAAACTTTCCCTTCGACCCTGATTCAGGATTTTTGAAGATACCGGTCGCTGCTATACCCGAGCCATTTGTCCGAAAGAGAACCACTCTTTTATCATGGGAATCAACCTGCAACTCATACTGGCTGCTGGTGGTGATGGTAAAACCCAGGGCTTTGGTACTGACTTTTGCAACGGCTCCGAACTCGTCCTGCAACATCGAGATGCCCTTGTAGCAATCAGGAGAAAAAGAAGTACAATTAAAAATCATCGCATTGCTCCGGTAGGTCTCGGCCTCATCACTGGCATATTCAATCCATCTGTCCGTGATATCCAAGGGGAAAACCTGTCTTAACCCCACTCCATTGGGTAATTCACTCAATATGACCAATCCGTCATTTGTATCCTCAAGGACAAAATGCAGGCTCTTGCAACGTCCATTGTTGTCATCCTCCGTGCTGTTTTTCCAACTATAGGAACCACTCCAACTGGTAGTGATTATGGGCATCTGCACATAAGCCAAAGTAGTATCCTGTTCATCACGACAGGCCACTATCACCAGATAATCATGACGGGATTTCAAAGGTTTCAGGTTGGAGCCAACACGAAAATGAAGCTGGGTACTTCCTAGACGTGCTAACGGCTGGTTATCCAAGTAGACATCATAATGAACGGCACCAGGCTGGGCCTCCCAAGAGATTTCCACCTGATTAGGAAAACTTTTCTCAACTTTTCCAGTCATCGCGAACAATGATGACGTAATACCCAGCAAAAGAAATAAATAAAATATATGTTTCACAACAAGCTCCAAAAAAAGTGTAGCATAACCTTGCGTCTCAAGGCAACAAATAGGTAGTATCATGCCTATGGAAATCAACCTTGTATCCTGTTGCTACGAAGAGGGGAACTTCAGTTATCCACTAGGAGCCCTTTGCATCAAGAACGCTTTGGATCATACCGATATCCCTTCAAAGCTCTTCAATTACTACGTAAGTGATGACCCTCAAAAAGCCGCACAGGAAATCCACGGAGATATAGTCGGACTTTCCATTTATCTCTGGAACCGGTCCTGGTTCGATCTCTTTGTAAAAGAATTGAAAAGCCTTAGGCCTGTCATCTTGTTCGCTGGTGGTACCGAAGTCACGGCGAATCCCTTGAGCTTCAATCTTGACACCTATGCATTTCTCTGTCTGGGCGAGGGGGAGCAAAGTATTCCTCTGGCTTTGGACAGCTTGCTTTCTGGACAAAAAATTGAAGGACCGGGCTTGGTAACCAAAGACACTACCCTTTCTTATTCATGCCCGGAAGATCTTTCCCTTCTTGGTTCTGTTCTCTTGGATCATACCGCAGACAGCTTCCTTAAAAAAAGCGACACGGTGTTATGGGAACTGACACGTGGCTGTCCTTTCCACTGCGCCTTCTGTTTCGAATCAAAGGGAGGACGGTCAGTGAGACATTTCCCTTTTGAACGGATTGAGGCTGAACTCGATTATCTCGTGAGAAATAAAATAAGAGATGTATTCGTACTTGACCCTACGTTTAATATTGACATGCAAAGGTCGAAGAAAATTCTTTTGCTTTTGATCAAAAAGGCAAAGGACATACATTTCACTTTTGAAAACAGGGCGGAGCTTCTTGATGAGGAGCTTGTGAAACTGTTCGCCTCTCTTAATTGCTCATTGCAAATCGGCATGCAAAGTAGCAATGAGGAAGTCCTGAGAAATATCAATCGGAGCATGGATAGCAAGAAATTCGAGGCCAAGGTGAACCTGCTCAAGAAAGAGGGCATAGTGTTTGGCCTTGATCTGATCATAGGCCTTCCCGGTGACACCTATGTCTCATTCTGCAATAGCCTGGACAAGGCCATCTCATTCCAACCAAGCAATCTCGATATCTTCCTGCTTTCCTTGCTGCCGGGAACCGTGCTTGCCCAAAAGGACAAGGAGTTTGGACTGGTGCACCAAGACGAGAGCCCCTATCTGCTTAGTGAAAGCCCCACCATGAGCAAGCAAGACATCGCCCGGGCTCTTTCCTTGAAGAGAGCCTGCGATCTGTTCTACACCAAAGGACAGAGTTGCATGTGGATGCAGACTTTATGCCAGGCGGTGGACCTGAAGGCCCATCAGGTGCTCAGGCTTTTTGATTCATACCTTTCTTCCCAAAAAGATTGGGAGAGTCAGGATATCTACCAATTGCAGTCCGATTTTGTTGAGAAACTTCTCACAAGACTCGGGAAAAGCCAATACATCGCTGTCCTGTGTTCCTATATTGAACTTTACCAAGGGATTGCCTTCCTCCAGGAGACAGGGGAAAACCCCCTCATCGAGCTCAACTACGACCCGAACGAACTTGCTGAACTTGAGAATGAGAGTATCCCTTGTTTCATGGAAACCCATCAGAAACGTAACCAAACTTGGGGAATTTTTTGTAATGAAGATGGTTCTCTTTATTTTCTTGAGCAATGAATCTTGCCCGTCAAGGCTCTTTAAGTTACATTCAACAGTATGAAAACATCTTTAAGGCTGACAGCCTTCTTGGGTATAGCTCTTTCTTTTGTGCTCACCTCCTGCGCAGTAACAGAAAATCTTTCTGTTGACAAGCAGAACGGAGGCGACTCCTCAGTCAATCTCAAGGTTGAGAATTTCTTTCAGGATGTGCTGGCTGATTTCAATGAATTTTCCACCACGAAGGATTCCTCCACTGTTTTGGACAATGCGGTCAAAGAACTTGAAACGTCCTTGCAAAAAGGCAAAGGTACCAAAGATGTCAAATTCACTAAAAAAGATGCCGACGCCTATGAGGGGACTTTCACGTTCACCAGTCTTTCAAGTCTGTTTGCCGATCTAGGTGCGGATAAGGACCAAACCATTTTAGTACAAAGCGGGAATACCCTTACCTTCAGGCTCGATATGGAAAACTATGAGCAATTGACCAAGATCATCGCATTTTTGAAAGATAAGAATTTTGAGCCTTTCGGACCAACCTACAATCAAGGAATCAGTGAATCCGATTACTTGGATATGATTAGTTTCATGCTGGGAGAGGAAGGGCCTGACGCCATAAAGAATTCCCAAATAACACTGAATCTCAAGACCCCGGGAACCATCACAAGCTTCACGGGAGGCAAGAAACTTGATGACACTTCCTTCCAGTTCAGTTTTCCTTTGATTGATTTTCTTCTTCTGCAAAATCCTCTTTCATTCTCCGTAAGCTGGAAA
>JBAXZS010000255.1:0-3681 GCA_041670175.1 Sphaerochaetaceae bacterium
CATTCAATTGCAAAAATAGAAAATACATCTATTTCTTTCAATTTCCAATAATACTTCAATGAAAGTTAGTTTGCAACCTTGCACATAAAAAATAAAGTCAATTGTTAAATTTCTTTTCCAGTAGAAAGATGTACAAGGAAAGGAATACCAATAAGGAACTCATAACCAGCCAAAGCAACTGATACGAGCCTTGGGTTATCAAAACAGAACCAATAAGAGGAGAGAAGCTCTGCCCTATCCCTCCAATGAGGATTGATATCGAATTGAACAGGCCACGAGAAGAGACGGGAGCATAAGAATTGAGAATCACATTGCCATTCGTAGCCATGAGAATCTCACCAATGGTCCAAATGAAGGTGGCAAAGAAAAAAACGAGCATCCCCTGGGAGAAAGCATATATCCCGAATCCCAAGGCAAAGAATCCCATGGCAAGCCTCAAATTGGCAAAATGAGAATACTTGTCCCCAAGTTGGGTAACCAAAGCCGTGCAGAGAACCACAGTCAACGCATTAATCGTCATCAAATACCCATACCCAACAGGCCCTTCTTTCTCTCCAAACTCTTTTACAAATTGCAACGGTAACGCAAAGCTACCCTGTGCATAGCAAAAGGCATAGAGAAACGACAGAAAAAGATACCCTACGAGCATGGGATTTTCCTTCAGCAAGCCAAAAGGATTCCCCTTGTTCTGGCTTCCTCTCAACACCTTGGGGGATATGACAGGAAGATGGAGCAGGAGTACCACCGAAGAAATAACCATAAGAAGGGAGGAGACCACAAACAAACCAACTAAAGAACGTTGAAACAAGAACGAGGCAAGCATCGGCCCGACAGCCACACCGATATTGGTTCCCAGATAAAGCAGGGAAAAAGACTTTGATCTATCCTGAGGTTCGGAAAAATCCGCAACAAGAGCATTGCTCACCGGAGCTGTAGCACCTCGAAACGGAGAACTTACAATGATAGCTAAAGGCACCCAGTGGTATTGGTTTGTAGCAAACAGGATGGCACAAAGCATGTAAGCGAAGGAGACAGCAAACTGACAGGCCAAAAGCACATACTTACGGCAAATTCTATCAGCTATTATTCCTCCCAAAAGTTGTCCAATACAAGTTGCGACCATCATGGCTGTCACCACCAAGGAGACAGTGGTATTCCCCATCCCCAACTTGACGGTAAGAAGCAAAACCAACAGAAACTGGACAAAATCACCCATTCTGTTTATCAGACGGGCGGCAAAGAGGTAATACACACTGGGATTGAGATTCTTGTATTGGTTTATCGCTTGCATAAAAATAAGCCCCTGAAAACGTGGGGCTTATACTAAGCGAAAATAACGGCACCTGTCAACATTCACTATGACCGCAAGAGAAACATTTCTTGCAACCCTCGATATTTACAAAAGTCGCATTACCGCAAACAGGACAAATATCAGCCAAAATACTATTCTTTGCTGGAGGCAAACCTAATTCCAACTGGCCCTTGTCTTCCGGCTCATCATCCTCATCAGGAAGATTATGTACATTTAGGTTACCCTCATTCGGTTCTTCCCCTCCAATATGTTCTTGAAGGACCTTGGCCACTGCATCAGGAAGACTCATCACCCGATTCTTTCCAAAACCCATGGGACGTCCACTCCCAATACCAGCCAATTGTGCGACAACCGCTTCGGTTCTCTGCTTTGGAGTAAGGGGACTGGGCATACGGAGGATAAGGCTGATCAAACGCCCCAGGCCTTCAGCATCAGCAGCAACGTCGCTGCCTACTTTACCAACATTCACAAAAACTTCAAAAGGATCATTGCTTCCAACCCCATCACTGTTTACCGTAATGTAGGCAGTTCCGATAGGAGTGGATTTCCTATAAGTGATACCACTGAGGCAAGAAGAGCGGGTTCTTGCTTTCAACTCAGAAACAAGCACATTGGGTTCGCTTTTTTTCTCTTCTTCCTTGGGCTCGTCTTTCTTCGCCGTCAGGACTTGGGTATCTCTTGAACCATCCCGATAGGTGGTACCTCCCTTACAACCAAGATCATAAAGCAGTTCATATAATTTCTGAGTCTGCTCCACTGTATAGTCAGATGGCGTATTACACGTCTTTGAGATGGAAGAATCAACCCATTTCTGGATAGCAGCCTGCACTCTTACATGACCTTCGGGAGACAAATCCATCGCACTTACAAAGTAAGAAGGACGTTCCTTTCCCGGATTCTCAGTAACCCATTCATCATACACCTGCACACGCTCGATATTCTTGCCCATGCGCCCGGTGCGTTCCCATTCCCAAAAATAATAGGGCTCAATACCGGTCGAGGTCCCAACCATGGTCCCTGTGGTGCCTGTAGGAGCCTGGGTGAGCAGGGTTACGTTCCTCAACCCTTTTTTCCTGACATCATCCTTGAGACTCTGTGGCATCTGCTTCATAAATCCACTCTGCAAAAGCTTATCTGCATCAAATAAAGAAAAACTTCCTTTCTCAACGGCCAAATCACTACTTTCCGCATAAGCGTTCTCGCAAATGAATTTATAAAGCTTCTCAATAAAGACCAAGGATTCTTCACTTCCATAGGCAAGCTCCATCTTGATAAGCAAATCCGCCAAACCCATGGTTCCAAGTCCGATCCGCCTTTCTCCCTGTTGTCTTTTCTTGTTCTCTTCAAAAAAGTACGGGGTATCATCTATCACATCATCGAGAAAACGAACCGCATCATGGACAGTACGGGCAAGATCATCCCAAAGCACTGTCTTATCCTTGACGAACCTACTCAGGTTGATGGAACCAAGATTACATACGCCCCAAGGGGGAAGCCCCTGCTCTCCACAGGGATTGGTGCTTTGTATCCGACAATAATACCATGAGTTCGACATGGCATTGTAACGGTCTATGAAAAACACCCCCGGCTCAGCAGAAAGCCAAGCACTCTCGATGATATTCTTCCATATCGTTCTGGCTTTCATCGTCTGGTATACAATGACCTTCTTTCCTTTCTGCTTCCAAGTGGACAGATCCCCATCCCAAACGGTGTTGTATTCGGGATCGGACGTATCAGGGAACACCATCTCCCAATCCTTGTCCTCCTTGACGGCTTCCATGAAATCATCGGTAATCCCTACGCTGATATTTGCATTGGTAATCTTGCCCATCTCTCTCTTTGAATTGATAAAATCGATGATGTCGGGATGCCAGACATTCAAAATCAGCATCAAGGCACCACGGCGTGAACCACCCTGCTCAATCAACCCTGTGACAAAACTGAAAAGCCCACCCCAGCTGACAGAACCGCTGCTACGTCCATTGACTCCTTTCACATAACTGTGCCGAGGTCTAAGGGAACTAAGATTCATCCCCACTCCACCCCCGCGACTCATAATCTCAGTCATTTGTCCAAGACTTGCAATGATACCCCCTCGGCTATCCTTAGGAGAGGGAATCACGTAGCAATTGAAATAGGTGAGGTTCTGGTCGGTTCCGGCACCAGTGAGGATTCTCCCCCCAGGAACGAACTTCCAATCGTCGAGCAACCAGTTGAATTCCTTCTCCCATTTTGAACGGATAGGAACCTTTTCCTGTGATGCGATACCTTTCGCCACACGAGCAAGCATCTGCTCCGGACTGGTCTCTATCGGTTTGTCAATATCATCAATCTTAACTGTCAAGTAAGTCCCGTCATCCAAACGTACA
>JBAXZS010000256.1:0-3672 GCA_041670175.1 Sphaerochaetaceae bacterium
AGTACATGTACGCGATTATAAGAGGAAATGGGAAACACTTCAACGAGAATTCCTTGTGGACGGATGTCAAATAATGATACTTTTATCAAGAAAACACTGCTTTGCAAACAGCTTTCCTTGAGGGAGAATATCCCCTATATTGAAAAGGAGCCACACATGGGAACTGTATTCTTACTCGGGGACTCCACCTGTGCACAGAAGAGTCCTGAATCATACCCCGAGACAGGATGGGGCATGTGCTTCAATGAACATCTGGCCGAGGGGTGGAGTCTGGACAACCGCTCGATCAACGGCAGGAGCACCAAGATGTTTCTTGACGAAGGTGCGTTTGCCGCCATTATGATTGATCTTCGCCTTGGAGACTATTGTATCATCCAATTCGGCCATAATGAGAACAAGTTGGACGAGGAACGGCATACCGACCCATGGACTTCCTATACGGCGAACCTTCTGTACATGGCCGAGTCCATTACAAGAAAAGCCGCTCATCCTGTTCTGGTCAGTTCAATCACCCGTCGCAATTTTCTTGATGGGAAATATCTGATGCATACGCTTGGGGAGTACCCCCAGGCCATGGAGGCAGTTGCACGGAAACTGATGCTTCCGTTTGTCGATCTGACCACGCCCACGCGGAAAAAGGTGGAGGAGCTTGGTTCCCTCAAAAGCAGGGAATATTTCATGCATTTCGATGCCGGTCTCTATCCTCGGTATCCCGAGGGCGATGCGGATGACACCCATCTGCGGCCTGAGGGGGCAAAAGCCGTGGCAACACTGTTGGCAACGCTCTTGAAGAAACAGTATCCTGAACTCCCTTTTCTCAGATAGAGAGGCGGGGGAAGGACCGGCATGGACTTCTTCGGATTGTACCTTCTCTTAAGAAGTCCAGGAAAATGTCTTCAACCCATTTTTTGAATATTGTTCAGCATAATCACCTCTTGTCACCGATGTGAGGACATTTCATGAGATATTTCCCTATAATCTATAAAATAGAAAAAAGTTATAGTGAGATAACTTTTTAAAAAACATGAAGTTACGAAAATAATTTCGTCGTTTATAAAAAGGTTTCGTTTGACAGCATAAACAATTGAACTTAGACTAAAAAACATGCGAAACCAGTTTCGCTAAACCTGTTTCGATTACTTGGAGCCGTTCATGCATTATACGATAAAAGACATAGCATCAGAAGCAAAAGTTTCTGTCTCAACCGTCTCAAAAGCCTTGAACGGTTACGATGATATCGGTGAAGGAACGAAAAAGCATGTCCTTGAAACAGTAGAACGGATGAACTATGTCCCAAACACCTTTGCAAGGTATATCTCCAACAAGAACACCAGGGTCATAGGGCTGACGATTCCCGATATAAGGGATCCTTATTTCGCACAAAGCGCCTATGGGATTGAAGAAAAGCTATGGGAAAATGACTACCAGGTGTTCCATGGCAACTTGGACCGCAAGGCGGACAGGTTGCTGGAGTTTATTAGAAGAGCCAGGGCAATGCGGTTTGACGGCCTGATCATCACCCCTGATTGCTGGAACGAAGCAATCAGGGAAGCCCTGATGAGACTTGACATCCCAGTAATTTCCTTAAGGCGGCGGCCACCTGAGGCGCTTGGTATTCCCTATATTGATTCAGACCACTATGAGGGGGCGATGCAACTCCTGAAGTATCTTTATGGCCGCGGGCATAGGAAGATAGCCCACGTAAAACTGCCAAACGAAGCAGGAAATATAAGGGAAGTCGCATATAAGGATTTTTGCGCCCAGAGTGGCATTGAAGAGCGTTTTGTCTCGGTTGATATCCCCGCCAGCATCCTTACCGATGCAGTAAAAAACGGCAACATGGGATGTAAGGAAGTACTGGAAAAGTGGCCGGACACAACGGCGATTTTCGCAGGAAGTGATTTTATTTCCATTGGTGTAATGAGTTATTTAAGAGAAATTGGCAAGAAAGTCCCTGATGATATTTCTGTGGTGGGTGTCGGGAACATTGAATATGCCAGGCTTCCTTGGTTTGACCTTACAACGCTGGAACTCCATAGATACGAAATGGGGTTGGAGGTGGCTAAGGCGTTGCTAAGGCGGTTGGGTGGCGAAAAAATTGACAATCTGCTGTTCACTTCCAGTCTCGTGGAACGCAACAGTGTCAGGAACGTGTGATTCAGGAACAGGTTCTGTTCCATAAATAAGGAGAAAAAAATGAAAAAAATGTGTGTGTTCTTGATGATCGTCCTCCTGGGTGTGTCCATGGTATTCGCCCAAGGAACTAGCGAGGAGGCGGATGCTAAGGTCAAACAGAAAAAGCATGTATCAATCTATACATGTAACGTAGAGGAAGAAGCCATCGCTTATTTCAAGGAGTTCACCAAAGAAACTGGCATCGCCGTTGATTATGTACGCCTAAGCGCAGGCGAATGCATCACCAGAATGGAAGCTGAGAAAGCCAACCCACAGGTCTCTGTCATGCTGGGTGGTTCGATAGACACAATCTTCAGCGCCTACCAGAAAGGGTTGATTGAAAAATACAATTCTCCAATGATGGATGTTGTAGTTGATCAGTACAAGGACAATATGGAGGGTATCTTTACTCCCTATTCATTGGTCGTAACCTGTTTTGCCAGCAATCAGAAACTGTTGAAGAAACTTGGAATTGAAGCTCCTACCTCTTGGGCGGACTTGCTCCAACCGGCGTTGAAGGGAAATGTCTGCATGGCACACCCCGCAACTTCCGGCGCTGCCTACACCGCATTCTCATCGATGCTCCAGTGCTTTGGTGAAGAGAAAGGCTTTGAATTCCTCAAGCAACTGGACAAGAGCATCGTACAGTATACAAAGGCTGGCGCCGCTCCTATCAGAATGGCAGGACTTGAAGAAACCATAGTGGCTATCTGCTACGACCTTGATGCGCATACAGTCATTAACGACGGATACGACCTTGTCATTACCTACCCAAGCGAAGGTACTGGCTACGAAATCAGCTGCGTGGAGCTGATCAAGAACGGGCCAAAGGACGAAGTTGATGCTGCAAAGGTGTTTATTGATTGGATGCTTTCAGAAAAAGCCCAAAAGATGTGTACAAACGCTTATTACCGCTATCCTGTAAACAAGAACGTGGCAGTCAACCCAGAGATGATTCCTTTCGATCAGCTCAAGCTCCTCGATTATGATTTCCTTTGGTCTGGAGACAACAAGGTCAGGTTGCTCGAGCGCTTCGAGAACGAAGTCAGAACATCCACTAACGTCCTGAAATAGAATCTGCTTTTCTTGCGACAACAGGTTTTCCTGTTGCCGCAAGGCATCAATTAACTTAAGGAAGGGCGTCGTGTCTGGAGAGAAATTAGCAAAATTGAGAACACAGAGGCGTAGGGAACGTCAGATGATGTTGAAGCAACCAGGTTTGGTAGCAATCATCGTGGTAATCCTCGCAATCCTTGTGACTTTCTGCATATATCCAATTGTCAGGTTACTTGTCACCTGCGTAACGGATGCCAATGGCAAATTTGATTTGTCTTCGATTGCATATGTACTGAAGAAGACGAATATTGGACAAGCGTTGTTCAACAGCATAAAGCTGGGACTTATCGTAGGTTGCCTGTCCACCATGATAGGCTATCTGTTCGCCTTCGCAATAAACAGGACGACAATGCCCGGGAAGAAGTTCTTCCACATCCTTGC
>JBAXZS010000257.1:0-3661 GCA_041670175.1 Sphaerochaetaceae bacterium
AAGATAGGCCAAAAAGAATGCGGCAAGGGGAACAAACTGAGGTTTGTTCTTTGCAAGGATCGCCACCACGATGCCATCAAACCCATACCCCGGAAGTTTTTGCCACTGGAAGCGATCATACATACCAAGGACCTCTACCGCACCACCCACTCCTGCGACAAATCCGCATTTTGGATTTTTGAACGTAGTATTGGCGAAATACTTCGCCAGATAGAAGAAAATGAAGTTGAGCATAAGTGAGGAGACCAACACGTTCGAGCCCCATTTCTTATCCAACCACGCAGGAATGAAACAGATGATGACACCGATGCTTTCCTCCCGAGAATGCAAACAATCGGGAACACGATACTGGGCGTAGGTCTCATACACCGTATGGCGCCAATAAGGACTATCCTTATCCTTCGGACTGGAAAACAAGCTTTTGTATATCCTTGCGGTAATTGTCTGCAATAAGCCCATATCCTCGTTCGCAAATGCCCTGAATCCCTCTTTTAGATAGGATTCGGCTTCAGTCACGTCGTATCCAAGTTGCTCCCACGATTGTATGGCCGCCACGGTAATACATTCAGGAGCACCAGAACCGGGTACATGACTTTGCCACATGAGCCGGAGGTATGCATCGCTTTGCAGCTCGACATCCGTAGCAGCAAGCCAGGTCTGCTCATCCTCTCCCAATACTGTGGGGATTGCTTTTTCTGTCAAATCAGCAATATATTTCCAAGCCTTCATACTTTCCTCTCCTTAAGATTTTCTACGGTAATCACTTTATCAATGGTATCGGCGGCTTTCATCAGGCTTCCGTAATCAATAAGACCCGCCTGGCTACCTTCCTTCGTTATCGATATCCCTCCCGCATAGGAGGCAAGCTTGATGGCCCTCACGATATCCTCTCCCCAATACAAGCAGCAAGCCAGGGCGGCTATGAAGGCATCAGCAGCCCCTGTGGTATCAACAGGAACGAACGGTGCCGCATTGAAGCGAAGCGAATGCTCTGTATCCTTGAAATAACAACCATTCCCTCCAAGCGTGATAATGACAGCCTTGGCACCCATTTGAAGGAACAAATCGGCACGTTCCTCAAGCGTTTGGCAATTCGGGGACATTTTCTTGGCTTCCAGCTCATTGGGAATGAAGTAATCGACATCCTTAAGCA
This sequence comes from Sphaerochaetaceae bacterium, assembly GCA_041670175.1. Taxonomy (GTDB): domain Bacteria; phylum Spirochaetota; class Spirochaetia; order Sphaerochaetales; family Sphaerochaetaceae; genus JBAXZS01. The sequence continues at coordinate 1,154 of JBAXZS010000257.1, forward strand.
AAGCCGGGCTGCAACGATGGATTGAGGCGGGCTTGACCATGGTACGTATTCCCCTTTTCTTGCAAAGCGAGATCGCATGGATGACCGTGGCCTCGGATAATTCCGTCTGCAACAGGCAATAGGAAACATTGTCAAAGGCATCCAGGTGCGCATCGATATCATCACAACAGAAATGGGCATTGGCACCAAGATATACCGTGATGGTACTCTCCCCGTTATCAGGGACATAGATATAGGCCTTGCCTGTACCTTGGCGGGGATCCATAATGACATGTTGCATCTCGACATGAGAATCATGCAAAGTACTGAAGATGGTGAGCCCTTCGTTATCCTTGCCAAGGCGCGACAGCAGGCGTACCGGCACTTCCAGCTTAGCGACACCAACCGCCTGGTTCGCACCCTTGCCTCCCGGGAGGCTGGAGCATTCATGCACAATGCTTGTAGTCCCCGGACTCAAGGTGTCAGGGCAATGAAGGATGATATCCATATTGCTGGACCCAATCACCAAAATACGTGGTTGCACGACATGGGAGGGAGCCTCCAGGCTCTTTCCTCGCACTATGGTCAAATCGGTAGAGTCCACGACAGGATTCTCAACATGCTCGATGGCATTGATCAATGTCTGGGTCGCCGCCTCCCCGACAGCGGAGGCTGGTCTCACAATTCCTGAAAGCTTCGGGACCAGGAACCCGTCATCCGGGGAATCCAGCAGCGACAGGACCGAAAGATCCCTGGGAATGACGATATTGTAGGCATGCGCCTCATGGTATATTGTATCCGCGATATGGGTACCACCACAGACAACGACACTGATTTTCTGCAGAAGTATCTGCTTGAAGGAGGTCTCGCCCTCAAGGTCCATGACATACTGATCGCTGGAAGGAATGGAATGATCGAACAAGCAGGACCGATACCCTTCAATAAAGTCCTTATCCTCGCCCTCAACAAGACAGGCGATTGACACATGATGCTCCGCAATGGCCATTTCAGTCAGGCGATACCCAAGCATTTTCCTGTCGACTCCCAACGTCAGAGTGCCCTTGTCATCCAATGGCTGGCAACCTAACGAGATGAGAGGGATACCCTCCCCCAAGTATTGATCGCACAAGAGTCTTGCATCCTTCCTTGCCTCCTGCCACAGAATCCCGTCAGGATTCTGACGGGCAAGGGAAAGCAATGTCTTCTTCTCCTCATCAAGGGACCCGCTACAGTAGGTAAGGAGAAGACTATAACCATTTGCTTTCGCAGTACGAAGAATACTTGACAACAGAAAGGAATCGCGAGAAGAAGTCTTGAGCAACAAAGCAATAAGAAAGGACTTAGTCTCCTTCTTCTTGATATTTGGATATGGAGTATAGTTATATTCCTTAATGACCTGAAGAATCCGTGTTTTGGTCTCCTCACTGATACCGGCATCCTTGCCATTCATCACCTTTGAGACTGTGGAGATTGAGAATCCTGCAAGCTTCGCGATTTCCTTGATATTCAGCATGGCATACTCCAGAAAACTGTTTTCCTAAACCTTTTTCAGTATACCCCGCTTTCCGTGTCTGTCAACAAAAAAGAAACAATTTTCCGAAACTGTTTCCCTGAGGTGTACCATCCTCTTGACAAGCGAACAATCGTTCTCTTATTATTGCCAGCGAACAATTGATAGCCAATGGGAATGCTTATTGTTCTTGTGAGGGAAAGGATGAAGAGGAACACCAAGGAGATTATCCTGCTGGAAGCACTCAAGCTATTTGCACACTCAGGCTATGAGGGGGTGTCCGTACGTGATATCGCCCATCAACTGGGAATACAGCAGAGTTCGCTCTACAAGCATTATGCAAGCAAGGAAGACATCTTCGAGTGTATTGTGAAACACATGGAAGAGGAATGCCTGACAAGGACGCGGCAACTAGGCATCCCTGAGGGAGATCTTTCGTACGCAGCCCGCCAATTCGGGAAAATACCTGTCGCCACAATGGAATATATCGGGGAGATGCAATTCAGGTATTGGACCGAAAATCAGTATGCGGTGGCTTTCCGAAGGATGCTGTCCCTGGAGCAATACCGAAATGCAAAGATGGCTTCCCTGTATCAACAGTTTCTTGTTGAGGGGGCGGTCAGTTATTTGCGCAATCTATTCTCACAAATGGCAGAAGAAGGAGTGCTCTCAAAGGAAAATCCCAAAAGATTGGCGATGGAATTCTATGGACCGATCTTTTTGATGATGACCCTTACCGACAGCACTATGGATGAGGAAGAAGCAGTCGATATCGTGAAGGAACATATCAGAGGGTTCATGGAACGTTATGGGCTTGATAGCAGGAAATAAAGGAAGAGGGAGATAAGAATCATGGAAAATCAGTTCGATCTGCAGAAGTATCTGGAAAAAGGGGTACAGGGAATTGTGAAAGATGTGCTACGTTCCACTCTGTCGGATCCTAAGGAAAGTGTGTTCATGGCTACTTATGCCTTGGCAAGCAAGGACGCCTCCAAGCTTCGGGACAAAGCGGAAAAGAA
>JBAXZS010000258.1:0-3643 GCA_041670175.1 Sphaerochaetaceae bacterium
AATCCAAGATATTGCAACAGACGTGCGGAAACATCTCGTTCACGAGTGATTACCCCCCCCATATCAAATACAAACAACAATGGCTCACGACTCATACTAATCTCCCAACTTCCAATTCATATACTTCACCTTCCTCATAATTCCTGCAGGTGATGAGGTGCTCCCCCTCATCATGCACATGACAAAACAATCCTTCCGATTCCCCAAATCCATGAAACACTATTTCCTGTACAACAGAACGGGACTGCAAATTGACTTCGATAAATCGAGTGGTTTCTGAAAGGCCTCCATTATTCGTTGTTACAAACAGCAGTCCTTTATAGAATGTGCATCCCTGCACGAATCTATTTCGCATGGGGAATGTCATGATAGGTTCAACATGCCTTCGCTCCCAGTCAACAAAGGAAATAAGATTCTCCGTTCTCATATTCGAATCAATATCCTGAACAGAGACAGTTACCACACCTAATTCGGTACTATATGTAGCTGCTGCTGTTCTCCAACCCTGCTGGGCAAGGTCAAAGGAGTCGAGGACACATCGCTTTTGGGGATCATATACCCTGAGCATAGTTGATACGTCCTTTGTTCCGGTATCACAAATCAGGAAAGCCCCCTTGTAGCACTCACAATCATTTGGATGATGCAACGTCGATGCAAACATTCCCAAGCAGCCAATATTCCCATATACTTGTGTCTCGTAGTCATACAATGCATAAAACGTAGTCCCCAAGACACCACAACTTTGAATCGCGGTCTGCCTGCTGTTCTGTGCAAGACTCCTAATCTTTGTCAGTCGATGCCAACCTGTTTCATCTATAAAAATCTGAGATGCATTCATGATTTGTTCATCTACTCCTTCATACCACTTGAGGCAATTCCTTCAATGAAATACTTCTGGGCACTGATGAACAGGATGATGATGGGAATAACAGCACTTGTAGCTGCTGCCATCGTAAAATTAAATTCCTGGGCTTCACTTGCATAGTAGTACTGAACACCTTGGCTAACCGTATACAACGACTTATCCAGCAAGAAAACAATGGCTGACAGATATTCGTTCCAACCGCTGATGAATTGAAGCACCGTTAAAGATACCAAGGCAGGTTTCGTCAACGGCAAGAGAACTCTCAACCATATAATCCTATGCGAACATCCGTCGATAACTGCGGCATCTATCAACTCATTGGGAAGGCTGTGGTATGTCTGTCGAAGGAGGAAAATTGCCGTCACACTAAACCATGAGGGAAGGATGAGAGCCCAATGGGTGTTATACAAACCAATCATCTTGAACAACATGAAGCGGGGAATAATGGTAACCTGGCTGGGTATCATCATCGTGGCAAGCAGAAGCATGAATAAAATGTCTTTTCCTGCAAAATCCATCTTTGCAAACGCATATCCTGCCAAAGAAGATGTTAGTAGACAACCGATAATCGAGAAAATCACAATGAACAACGAATTATAATACAACCGTAGAAAGGGAATGTCGGGATCTGTCCACACCTTTACATAATTGCTCCATCGGATTGTTTTTGGAATCCATTTCATGGGATATCCAAAGACTTCCGTAGGCCCTTTCAGTGATGATGAGAACATCCAAAGAAGTGGCAACATAAAGCAGATGGCAAACACTGCCAGAATTATGGTCTTCAGCAAGGATATCATAAATTTTTTGTTTTTCCCTGACCTGGCTTCATAAGCCTGTTTCACGTTTAGTAGTGGACCCATTTTCTCTGCCCCCAAAATTGAATGAGCGTGATACCCAAGATGATGACAAACAACACCCAGGCCTCCGCTGATGCATACCCAAACTTGTATGCCCCAAACGCATCGCCATAGATTCGTACTACCATAGTTGTATTTGCACGAGCTGACGTTCCCATGGTCATGATACTAACCGCAGTAAAGAGCTTGAATGTCGCTATCATTCTCACAATAACTAGATAAAAAGTGGTTGGAGAGATCAAGGGAATGGTAATTTTCAGGAACTTGGTTGCGCCACTTGCTCCATCAATGTCAGCTGCTTCGTATAGTGAGTGGGAAATGTTTGACAAAGAAGCCATATAAATAATCAGTTCATAGCCGATGCTCGTCCAAATCAATAATGTGATGATTGGTATTTTATTCAGACGGTCATCAGTGAACCATTGGGGAAGACTCTGCATCCTAATTACGTTGGCAAGAAACAAGTTGATTGGCCCGTTTATTTCCCTGAACAAGTATTTGAACACTGCAGCCAATGCGACCGTTGAAGAAATGTAAGGTATGAAAAAACACAACCGCAAGGTTTTTTTGAAAAATACCGCAGTATTCATCACATACGCAAGAATCAATGCAAGGAGTATCGAAAGGGGAACAACCGTCAACGCATATATGAAGGTGTTGATGATTGCCTGCTTGAAGTATCGGTCAGATGTCATCCTCTTGAAGTTTTCCAAACCAACAAACTGTATGCCGGAAAAACCAGATAGAAAGTTCCATTTGGTAAATGACAGCACCAAAGAAAACAAAATGGGAAATATTACCAAGGTTATAAAAATAACCAGGCTTGGAGCAAGAAACAGGTACGCATCTTTTGTATCTTTATATTTCAACCGCTTCATGGGTATGACTCCTATCAGACCGTGGCTTCCGGCATAGGCCGGAAACCACATTCATAATTCATTCGGCGTTCTTGATTGCTTCGTCTGCTTCAATCTTGAGTTGCTCCAATGCCTGCTCAGGAGTTAGCTTCCCGTTGTGAGCATCCAGAACATACTGATTTATCAGACTTTCAATTTCTGAATAAGCCTTGGTGTTGTTTTCGATATAGGATGGCGAGCTGTAGTCGAAAACCACCTTGAGCATTGACGGGACATCGACAATTTTGTCAGCCTTCTCTCTGCTTCCGAAAATGACTTGTACAGCGTTCTCCAAATTGGTTCCTTTCCAAGTAGGCATATGGCCTGCACTCACAAGGTTGATAGAACCATAGGTTGAGAAAAACTTTAGGAAGGCATATGCTGCTTCAAAATTCTTTGTTCCTTTACAAATACCTGCATGGGAGTAGATGCTTACACCAGCCATGTAATTGGGTTGCCCCTTTTCCTCAACGGGATAGGGAGCAAATCCAGTAATCCAATCGACAGGATAGGTCTTAGTATCACGAATGAAGCGCAACACATTCGGCATGACAATCGAAGCGACCTGGCCAGTTGTATAGGTCATCTGTGCTTGCATGCTATCTGACCGATACACAGTCAAAGGAAACCAAATCTTTTCTTGCTGTTCGGCCATAATTTCACGTTTCAATGCTTTAAGAAACTCAGGGTCATCAAAATTGGATGTTCCATCTTCTTTGTAATAGACATCGTAGCCTTTCATCTGGCGCAGAGGGTATGCAAAATAATTGATAGAATGATAATCAGATCCACCATATACCTTGCTTGCTCCTTCACCATGAGTCATCTTTCGAGAAGCTTCTAGATACTCATCCCAGGTCCATTCGGTCGGCAACTTACCCAAGTTTGCCTTGTTCCATTCCTTCATGTTGATAGCGACATAATTGGAAAGCCCGCCCATGGGAATAGTGTAGTATTTCCCCTCATAAGTATACGCATCACTTCCCCATTCTTTCTTAACATCCAAACCATCGGCGGCAAGA
>JBAXZS010000259.1:0-3642 GCA_041670175.1 Sphaerochaetaceae bacterium
CCCATACATGATCTCAACCACGCATCGTTGTCAAAGAAGCGCCGCCCCCACGGCAAGACCGGTAAAACTCTCTTCACACACAGGCGTCTCAAGGACTTGTCCGGGATGCTTAAGATACAAGTCCCCGCTGACGTGGAAGCATCCTCCATATTTGGCGATATCCTCACCAATCAGCATCACTTCTTTAGAACGTTCCATCTCCTCATCCAAAGCTTCATGAATAGCCTGACGATAGCTTCCTTTATGCAGTATCGGGGTATTATCCACCGGTTGTGAGTCCTCTTGGGCATATACATATTTCATCGCCTCATCAAGTGCAAGGCTCTGTCCTCTGGTTTTCTCAGCTGCTGACGCCGCCTCATCAACCTTCGTATCTGCTCCTTGGATAATTGAGACAAGTTCTTCCTTGGTAAAAACGGATTCTTTGAGCAGCGCCTCTTCGAAGAGAACAATGGGATCCCTCTTTTTCCAGGTCTCCTCTTCTTCGCGAGTACGATACTCGCACCTGTCACTCTTGCTGTGCCCATTCTGCCTATAAGTCTTTACTTCGAGAAAGTAGGGCTTTTGATTCCTGCGGATATACTCCACAGCTTCCTTGCAGGCGAGATACACCGCCTCAACATCATTTCCATCGCAGCTTTTCCATTGCATGCGGTATCCCTCTGCCCGTCGGGCGATGTTATCGGTGGCGACCGCATCCTGTACCGGAGCACTCATCCCATACCCGTTGTTCTCACAATAGAACAAGAGGGGGACATCCCACACGGAGGCAAGGTTCATACATTCATGGACTGTTCCCCTGCTTGTCGCTCCATCTCCGAAGATTGCCACACTTATGCTTTTTTTTCCTTGCCTTTTCATGGCAAAGCCCAGTCCGAGGGCAAGGGGTACCCCGCTACCTACAACAGCAGAAGAACCAGCGTTGCAATGCTGCTTGTCGGTCATATGCATTGAACCGCCAAGACCCTTGCAGATTCCCTGGGCAGAGCCAAACATCTCACTGAACATCTTCTGCATGTCGGTACCACGCAAGATGGTATAGCCGTGACAACGATGGGTAGGCACTATCCAGTCATCACAGGACAAGGCCATGGCAAGTCCGGCCTGAGAAGCCTCCTGCCCGATAGAGAGATGGGTTGTGCCATACATTGCTTTTTGCTTGAAATAAGAATCAATACGTTCTTCAAAATGACGAGAGCATTCCATCCCCATAAGGACATGCTCGCTCTCTTGCTTGGAAAAGACCATTTGTTCTCCCCGGCCCGATGTTCAGTCGAACCTTGATAGCCCCTTCTTAGAGGGGGTAGGATATTTTAGAAAGCAGCATACGTAACATCAACAAAGCCGACGTATAACGTATGATAATCCAAGTTATCATAATGTTTGGCGATGGAAGGGTCAATAAACTGCTCAGGGAGAATCTCCGTCTTGGAAGCCTTGGTACAGGAAAACACCAGATTAGCCTCTTCAAAGGTCATCCGTTCCCCTCTCAGAATTTTGCAGGTGAGCCCTGTCTTTGCAATCTTGTTCTCATCACGTCCGCTATGAGTACCTAAATACAGCAACTTGTCCTTGTACTCGGGGGGGAAGAAGGAACAGGTGAAACTCCCACTTTTCTCCAGGAACTCATGGGTATACCGGCTTCGACGGATAAAGATAAAAATCACGTCCCTTTCCCAAAGCTCCCCCATACCACCCCAGGAAGCGGTAAGGGTATTCCAGGAAGTACCACCACCACTTGTGACCAGCATCATATCCTTGCCGATGGCAAGAAACGGATTCAATTCCAAAGAAGAAGTGGGTATTTCTTTTAAGATCATGTTCTGGCTCCTCTCCATTGAAATGTAATCCAACTGTAAGGAAACTTCAATGAGAAGACAGCCCGGTTGGTTACAAGTAACTGCAAGCCATCGAATTAGCCTCTCTGAAAGGAACCGTGTCATCCCTGTCGCCGTGCATGGAGGCTGTTGGGGCTTTGATTTTGGCACAATAGGAAAGAACCTCCATGCTCTCAGCCTCATCAACCCATTTCTTGCCAAGCTTCAAAGGCTTCCTCCTATCAAAATCACCTCACGTCTTTTCATTTCACCCTCTGCTCCCCTTATTTTTATCTCTATTGAAAACCAACTCCCAAAAAATCACTGATGCTTCTCATTTAGAGCACCTTCTCGGCAAGACTGGTAAACAAGGGAACGGTAGCCACACTAATGATAGTGGAGACGGAGACCGCCAGTGAAGCATAGGAATAATCCTTGTCATACAACACGGCAAAACTGGTCATGCTGATCCCGCAGGGACAGGCCGATACAATGACGATGATCATCATTAGTGTCCTTAATTGCTGATCTCCTCCCCAAAAAGGTCTTAAAAGGAAAAACAGCCCTATCATCAAAAGGGGGGAAAGCACAAGACGGGCAACACATAATCGCGCTATCTGCCACAAAGGAAACTTCTCACTCCCAACCGGACGCTTGAAATTGGCAAACAGGATTCCCAGCAGCATCATGGAAAGCGCAGTGTTCAGATCCCCCAGCAGGCTTACTGCGTTTCCAATGATGGGAGGCAACGTCCAGGGGCTGGCAAACAGGACCAGGGCAAACAGGGACCCCAGAACGGTCGGTTTGGTTATGATCGCCTTGAAACTGATAGTACGGGTCATCAGGTATTGCCCATGTATCCAGAGAACAACATTGAAAGCAAGGATAAAAGCCATCAGGTAGAACACACTTTCCTTGCCCATGACCGCCATGATAATGGGAATGCCGATATACCCTGCATTGGAATAGACAACACCCATCTTATCCAAGGGAATGCGCTTCCTGCTTACCTCATCCTTCCCTTTGCCAAAGAAAAGAGAGAGCAGAATCAATAGCCCAAGATTCATAAGTGTCAGGACAGTCATGATGAGAAAGTATCTCATTCTCTGTGAGTCATAGGGAATATTAAATGCATCAATAATCATCGCGGGCGCTACAACATAAAGCAACAATACTGATACATAATGGGATTCCTTATCCCCGAAATTGCTTTTTTTCGATACAAAAAAACTCACCAATACAATGAGCATCATCACCAATAGTTGTTTAAACACCAACAACGCCATAGGCAAGCCCCCACTGTCCGCATTGTCCGAAAAGGACAGCCGCTTGTCTACCATCAAGAGAGTAATTCATTGACAGAGAGGCTTTTTTCGTAGTATTCCTAAAAGCATACGAAACATTATCGGCGGAAGCCGTAGAAAGAGGAGCTATCATGAACGAATCCCTCGCAATCCCTGCTTTGTCAGAGGATTTGAAACGCGTTCTCATTGATGCTGATTCAATCCAGCGCAGAGTATGTGAATTGGCACGCCAAATCGATCAGGATTATAAAGACAAAGGGGAACTCTTGATTGTCGGCGTGCTTAAAGGCTCGTTTATTTTCACCGCAGACCTCACCAGAGCCCTTACAAGGGAGCATGTCGTCGATTTCATCGCTCTCTCCTCCTATACGGGAGACAAGACCACGGGGAATGTCCGATTGCTGATGGATACCCGTCAGAACATGGAAGGCCGCAATGTTCTTATCGTCGAGGATATCCTGGATAGCGGGCATACCTTGGATTATCTTATCCGCAACTTCAAGACACGCAACCCGAAATCA
>JBAXZS010000260.1:0-3640 GCA_041670175.1 Sphaerochaetaceae bacterium
CACGACAGGTTGCTTTGTCACGTTTTGCAACGCTTGTGCATAGGCCCGGGCCGCCAGGTCCGTACCGTCTCCTGGATTCCATGGGACAATCAGATTGATGGATTTTGTTGGCCATACCGTCGTTGCCGTCTCTGTCGACCCTTGGGCGAACAGAAGTCCTGCAAGACATAGCAACAAAGCAAGAGAGATCATTTTCTTTCTCATTTATATACTCCTTTTCTCTTGGTAACCGTACATATGCCTCCTAGTGTAAATAGCAATATTTGATTTGTCAAGAAAATATTTTCATTTTTTATTTATTTTAAGTTTTATTATTTGAAGTAATAAATTTATTTCATTATATTATAAAATAATAGTAAATTTATTTATTGGAATTATTTTCAGTATTGACAGTAATAACGTTTCGGAAATATGATAAGCACATGAAAATTCTGAAATTTTTTCAGAAGGGAGTCTTATCTTGAAGAAAACACATTCGAAAATAATCCTAGTATATGCACTTCTCGTACTTTCCTATTTCTTTTCCTATTTCTTTCGGGTGTCGACATCCGTGGTTCTGCCGATGATTCGTAATGAATGGAGCCTGAGTGCGGGAATCGTAGGGTTTATTTCCAGCATGTATTATTATACCTATGCCCTGATGCAACCGATGTGCGGGGTGCTGAATGATCGGATAGGACCGGAGAAGGTCGTTGGATTTGGTATTGTGATTACGAGTATCGGTTCCCTTTGTTTCGGACTAGGGAATACCACCATGTGGCTCATTGTGGGAAGATTGCTGATGGGTGTTGGACTTTCCCCTATGCTGAGTGGGCTTCTGGTTTTCCAAGGGACCCATTTCGCTCCTGAGCGCTATGCCTTTTTCTCAGGTCTGTCGATGATGATAGGAAATATGGGGGCGGTGTTCTCCGTCGGGCCGCTCTCGCTAGCGCTCCATACCTGGGGAAGATCATCCATCTTCTCCCTGCTTTCCGTGGTGACACTGGGTATGGCCGCGGCCTTGTTCCTTGTTGGCCGCAATCCTTCCCAGCCCAAAAGTGAATCCTTTAAAAAGATGCTCAGGCAACGGCTCGCTCTGGCTTTCGAAGTGGTGAAGTCTTCCTCTGAGCTGAAAAGGATCATCGTCATCTGGATGATATCCTTTGGCGGACTCATGGCGTACCAAGGGCTGTGGGCTGTTTCTTGGTTCAAGACGACCTACGGGGAAATGGCTGACCATGCGAGCTTTGCCGCCTCCTTCATCGGGATCGGTGTCATGATAGGCAATTTCCTGGGAGGATATCTCTGCAAGACACATACCAAACGGCATCAGATTGTTGCCAGATTGGTCTACACGGTGTTTGTTGCTTGGGTTCTTACTGTTGGTTGTTTCTTGATAAGGGCGCCTTTCTTCCTTACCATCCTCGCCTCGACCTTCCTGGGTATGGCGAACGGGATGGCCTTCACTCAGTTGACTGCAGGGGTGAATGACATCGCACCAGCAGGACAGGGAGGGGCGGTGTTCGGAATAACCAACTGCATCACTTTCACCTGCGTGATTGTGTTCCAATGGGGTACGGGCGCCTTGATTGATTTGTTTTCTTCCTCGATGGGCTCTGAGATTGCATATCTCATGACTTTTACGATAGTCCTGTGTTTCTTGCTGGTTCCCTGTCTTGCCACGATAGGTATGAAGCAGTTCAGGAAGGTTGAGAAGTCAATCTCCTGATTGAGGTGCTTGCACGGGGGACGATATTCACCTCGTAGACGATATCGTTGACTTTTTTCCCTTCCGCAAGGTCGGCGACCATATTCAAGGCATTCCTGCCCATCTGCTTTGAGGGTTGCCCTACACTGGTGAGTTGCGGATCCGTGAACCGGGATAGCTCGCTATTATCCCATCCCAGCACTGAGATATCTTCCGGGATGGAAAACCCGTGAGTCTTCAAAGTATCAATCACCCCGGAGGCCATGGTGTCGGAAGTGGCGATTACGGCATCGATATCGGTCGTCCTTCCCATGAGTTCCGCCATCCCGCTCTTTCCTCCCTCGAAACTCCAGTGGGAAACCGTGACAAGGTCGGGGTTATAGGGGACCTTGTATTCCTCCATGGCCTTGAGATACCCCCTGAGCCTGTCCAGTGAGGCGAATCCTCCGAGCTTGGTCTCATCACGTACCAATTCTCTCAGATCCGTATTTCCAAAAGGATATTCCCAGGTCCCTACAATGAAACCTATACGCCTGTGTCCCAGATTGAGCATATAGCGTGTGGCAAGATATCCTCCTGAGATGTTGTCCGTGTAGACATGGGGCCTTCCTTTGAGCACCGCCCTTCGTGCTGCGACGACAAGAGGGAGGGAATCAAACAAGGAGATCTCCTGCGGAATAGCGCAGGACCAAGAGGCGACAGGGACATAGATCAATCCATCGATGTGTGATTTTGCGAATTGAGCCAGCAGCTCGCATTCCTTGGAGTAGCTGCCTTCACAGGAAGCGAGCATTATGGTGAGATTGCGTTTCTGTGCTTCTTCCAAAGTCCCCGCTACGATTGTCGAGTAGTAGTTATGCTGGATGTCAGGTACGATCATCGCAATGACATGGGGGGCGTCGCTCATCTTTTGCTCCAGACGGAAGGTGCTGTATCTTGACCAGTTTTTTGTCTTGAGTACTTTCTTGATGCGTTCTTCCGCATCCGGGCGGATTGTCGTTCCATTCAGGAACCGTGAAACGGTGGGGATGGACACCTTTGCTTCAGCCGCAATATCCTTCAAGCGAATTTGATCTGTTTTTCCCATTTTCACAGTCCTGTATAATTTTGAAATTTTTTTCAGTTTACGTCACATATAGTGAAAAATCAAGTATATGTTGATTAAAGGTCTGGATGGAGGAGCTTGTAAAGAAAGCAGGAGGAACAAAAAAGGCAAAGACATTGAACCTGACAAAGGAAGAACAGGCTTCCTCTTACTTTTTATTTGGTTTCCGCTTAAGAAGCAGCAGTTTTTCCATATCACAAAATAAAGTGGTGTCTACAGGTTTGAACATGACCCATTTCCCATCATGGTATACTGTGGCGCTGTCATAGACTTTCTGAGTCTCCGATGAATACTGATTTCTCTCGCTCTCAAACTTCTCCCGTTCGGTTTTACCGAAGATCATCATCAAGCCGATGCAATTCTCTCTTGCATAGAGAGCGCAAAGGGTCTTTCCCCCACGACGGTACTTGTATTCGTATTTCCAGGCTTTGCCACCCTTGTTCCATTGCCGTTCCATATCGTATTTCGATTCGATTACCTTGCAGAGTCCTGTCCAGACAGTGAATAGCTGCCTGCCTGTCAAAGCGATCAAATCCTCATCCTTGGGTTGTGTGATCTGCATGGTCCTGCCCTTCCTTTTCGCATTTCAACTTTTAAAGAGTAATTTCCTATCGCCTTTCATGCTTTCCTGCAAGTATTCCCCACGAGGAAATAGCAAAGAAGGATTCATAAAATGCTCCTATGCAGGAATTATAGCATCGGTCCGTTTGTGTTGCAAAAAAAACAGCTGACTGGTTTCTTTTTTCGGCGTATACTTCAAAAAAACGGAGGGGATGGACTATGATGAGAGACAGTGAGAAGACAATCGGCAATCTGATTGATAAGGTGAAGGTCGGATTTGTCGCCTC
>JBAXZS010000261.1:0-3628 GCA_041670175.1 Sphaerochaetaceae bacterium
CCCTTATCAAAGTAGAGTACCAAGTACTGCGACCTGTCTTGTCCCCGCAGGAGGCCCTGTCGGAGAACGCACCCTCAATCCAACCAAAAGGAAATCTTCTCGCCGAAGAGCATATTAAGCGGGAAAATGCGGACATGATGCTTGAAAGTTGCACTCATGTGGTACATCAGGTGTTCCACACTCCCTATACGGAACATGCCTTCATGGAACCGGAATGTGCCGTAGCGCTTCCCGAAGGAGAGGGAGTCCTGGTCTACACCTCAGGACAGAGCATTTATGATGAGCAAAGGGAAATCAGCAGGATGCTCTGCCTCAGAAAAGAACTTGTCCATTGCCACAGCATGCTTGTCGGCGGTGGTTTCGGTGGCAAGGAGGACATGAGTGTGCAACATCATGCCGCTCTTGCTGCTTATTTGTGCAAGCGTCCGGTCAAGGTAAGATTATCCCGGCAGGAAAGCATCAATATCCATCCCAAACGACATCCGATGGACATCGACCTGACCATTGGCTGTGATGCAAAAGGCATACTGCTGGCTATGAAGGCGGTCATTATCGCCAATACCGGGGCCTATGCCTCTTTGGGAAGGCCCGTCCTGCAAAGGGCCTGCACCCATGCCGCGGGTCCCTACAATTACCAGAACATCGATATTATCGGAAAGGCTGTGTATACCAACAACGTCCCGGCAGGGGCTTTCAGGGGCTTTGGAGTCACCCAGAGCTGTTTTGCCATCGAAAGCGCCATCAACCTGCTCGCCGACCAACTCGGAATGGATTACTGGTCCTTCAGGATGCTCAATGCGGTCAAAAGCGGGGATACGCTTCCCAATGGGCAGAAAGCCGGAAGTGATACAGGCATAAGGGAATGTTTGCTTGCAGTCAAGGATGCCTTCTATTCAAGTAAATACGCAGGAATAGCCTGCGCCATGAAGAATAGTGGTGTCGGAGTAGGAGTTCCTGATGTGGGACGATGCATCCTGAGCATTGAGCAGGGAAAAATCCATATCCGTAGCAGCGCCGCCTGCATGGGACAGGGAGTCGCTACCGTAGCAATCCAGATGCTGGGGGAGACCATACCAATCACGCAAAATGACGTTATTGTCGAACGGCCTGATACCGGACGTACCCCGGATTGTGGTACCAGCACGGCAAGCAGACAGACTCTCTTTTGTGGTGAAGCCGTCAGAATAGCCGCAGGAAAACTCAAGAAAGCCCTTCAAGGAAAAACACTTACAGACCTTGAGGGACAAGAGTTCCATGGTGAATATGTTGCGGTGACCGATCCGATTGGAAGTGACAAGACGAACCCTGTAAGCCATGTCGCCTATAGCTATAGCGCACAAGTGGTGCGCATCGATGAACGGACCGGAAGGATAAAGGATGTGACCGCCGCCTGTGATGTGGGGACGGTAGTCAACCGGCAAAGTCTCGAGGGACAGATAGAAGGAGGCGTGGTCATGGGACTTGGCTATGCCCTGACGGAACATTTCCCTATCAAGGAAGGAGTGCCAGCTGTCAAATACGGCACACTTGGGCTATTACGCGCCACAGATGTCCCTCCGATGAATATCCTTACTGTAAAAGGTGAAGGAAGACTTCCCTATGCCTATGGAGCCAAGGGCGTGGGTGAGCTATGTACCATCCCCACCGCACCCGCCTGCCAAAACGCCTATTACCGATACGATGGCAAATTCAGGACATCCCTCCCGCTGGAAGAGACGCCTTACCAGCCTTAAAGAGATCGGCAGAGTTTCTCAATCCCCTCCAATTCCTCGGCGCTGAACTCCTGACTTTGCCCGACAGCCTTGAGATTCTCCAGCAATTGTGCGGTGGAACTCGCACCTATAAGCACGGAGGTGACTCCCTTATGGGACAACAACCAGGTGATGGACATCTCACTCAGAGTCTGTCCCCGCTTGACAGCTATTGCATTAAGGCCATTGAGAGTCTGTACCAATTGGGGAGTGACCTTTTCCCTCTTGAGGGATTTGTTCTCACTTGCCCGGGAATCAGGAGGAATGGTACCATCCAAGTATCTTCCGGTGAGCAGCCCCTGTGCCAGGGGGGAGAAGCAAATAAGCCCTACATCCCCGCTAAGCGCATCAAGAAGATGGTCGGTCTCCACCACCCGGTCAAGAAGGGAATAACGTACCTGATCCAGGATACAAGGACAACCCATATCGGAAAGGATCTTGTAGGCTTTCAAGGCATCAACCGCATGATAATTGCTGATACCCGCATACAAGGCCTTCCCTTGTCTTACCAAGGAAGCCAAGGCTCCCATGCTTTCCTCTAGCGGAGTGTTCGGGTCAGGCCTGTGATGGTAAAAGATATCCACGTAGTCCAGATTGAGGCGTCTCAGACTTTGATCACAACTTGAGATGAGGTACTTGCGGCTTCCCCAATCTCCATACGGACCATTCCACATGGGGTAACCGGCCTTGGAAGAGATGACCATCTCGTCGCGATAGGAGGATAATTGGTCTTTCAATATCTTTCCAAAACGGGATTCGGCGCTTCCCGGAGCCGGCCCGTAGTTGTTGGCCAGATCAAAATGGGTGATACCATGGTCAAAGGCCGTACAGATGATGTCAGTGGTCACCTTGTCATCCGCCTCTGTGCCAAAATTATGCCACAGCCCCAAGGAGAGCACAGGAAGCTTGAGTCCGCTTCTGCCACAGAATCGATAATTCATGGAATCATAACGTTGCTGGTTTGCTTTATAACTCATATCCCAAGTATAGCATTTTCCTTCGGTTATTGTTGTGCTATATTGGGCGTTATGAAAATAAATTCTGTGGCTGTAATTGGTGTGGGTGCGGTCGGATGTCTCTATAGTGCAAGACTTTCTCAGTATCTTGGCAAGGAACATGTGCAAATCCTTGCAACAGGAGAGCGTCTTCGTCGCTATAAGAAAGAAGGATTCTTCCTTAACGGTGAAAAGGTTGATTTCAATTATGTCGACGCCCAAAAGGCTACAGAAGCCGACCTGGTCATTCTCGCCACCAAGAACTTGCAACTTGAAGAAGCCATAGACACCATCAAGCAATGTGTAGGGGAAAACACCACCATCATGAGCCTGCTCAATGGAACAGAAAGCGAGGAAGCACTCCAAAAGACTTATGGAGAGAAAAAGGTGCTCTACAGTTTTGCTGTGGGTCTCTCCTCGAAACATGAAGGGAACAGGATACAGTTTGATAGCAGTGGCAGGATTGTATTCGGAGAGAAGGACAACAGAAAGACAGAACGGATACTAGCTATCGAGACGCTATTCAACAATTCAGGTATCACCTGCAACGTACCTGCGGATATCAGGCTTGAGTTATGGAAGAAATTCATGCTCAACACTTCCTTCAACACCCTATCGGCCATTACAAGCAGCCATTATGGGGATTTCGGCAATGAGAGCATACAAACCTTGGTACGGATGTCCAGCCAGGAGGTGATTGCTGTGGCCAATGCGCAAGGCATCGCCCTAACCGAGCAAATGGTGGAGGATAATCTGAAAACCATCTTGAGTCTGAATAGCGAAGGCATGACCTCGATGTTCCAGGATATGGCCGCCTCCAGGAAGACGGAGAATGATTGGTTTTGTGGCACTGTGGTGAAATTGGGCAAGCGATATCATATC
>JBAXZS010000262.1:0-3624 GCA_041670175.1 Sphaerochaetaceae bacterium
ATATATAAAAATAAAATTCAGGTATAGTTTATAAATATTGTTTCTATACATTAACTTTATTAGGGATTATTTGCAATTTTGAAATTCTTGTTTTGTATTTTTGCTCAAATAGTTTTTGATGGCTTTGCAGGTCTGCTCACTAATACCATAGGAACTATCTCCTCTCTGGCATTGTAACGTCTCGATTTCTATTCCTAATGAGCGAAAAAGAGCTGTAAGCAATTGGTGGCAATAGATAATTCTCTTGGCGACACCTTTTCCAGAACAGGTTAAGGTGATGCTCTCGTTTTTTTTGAAAAGGAATCCTTGTAAACGTAATTTCTTTAGTGCAATGCAAACACTGGATTTGTTGTAATGTAGGGTGTTGGCAATATCAATAGAAAACACTTTGTCTTGATGCTGTGAAAGAGTCAGAATTGTCCTGAGATAGGTTGCACTTGATTCGGTGATTGGCATTTTCTCCTGCCCTCCTTCTTAATAATTAGCATAAACTAACAATTTTCTCAAGTTTAATAGTATTTGTATTGACATTTTCTTCTTACAATGGTACAGATTTACACGGATTTAGTTAGCTGTTACTAACAAAATTATTAGCTATGATTTTACAGTTTGATTTTTCTCATGCAGGGAGGGTGCAATGATGCCTTTGACAATGGCGCAATCAGGGGAGACGGTAACTATCCGCAAGATTACAGGCAAGGACGAGATACGGCAACATCTCGCCGAACTTGGTTTTGTGGTTGAGGAGAATGTGACAGTGGTTAATCGGTTGGGAGGGAATCTCATTATGCAGGTTAAGGATAGTCGCATAGCCTTGGATAAGACAATGGCCTGCAGGATTATGATTTGAGGGAGGAATAAAGATGAAGACTCTGAATGACGCAAAAGTGGGTGACACTGTTATTGTCTCCCGGTTGCAAGGGAGTGGTCCGGTGAAAAAACGGATTATGGATATGGGGATAGTGAAAGGAGTAGAGATTTATATCCGCAAGGTCGCACCGTTGGGGGATCCTATGGAACTTTCTGTCCGTGGATATGAGTTGAGCATCCGTAAGGGTGATGCTTCGATGATTGAGCTAGCGTAGGTATGTCAAAAATAAGCATGCTTAAGGAGAGGGCTTTATGGAATTAAGAATAGCGCTTGCAGGGAATCCTAACTGTGGCAAGACCACCATGTTCAACGATTTGACAGGAAGTGCGCAGTACGTAGGAAACTGGCCCGGTGTGACCGTGGAGAAAAAAAGAAGGTAGGCTCAAGGGCCATAAGGATGTCATTATCCAGGATCTTCCAGGAATTTATTCCCTCTCTCCCTATACCTTGGAAGAGGTTGTGTCCAGGACCTATCTTGTTGGAGAGAGACCGGATGCAATCATCAATATTGTCGATGGGACCAATGTCGAGCGGAATCTTTATCTAACCACCCAGTTGATAGAACTTGGTATCCCTATGGTCATAGCGGTAAACATGATAGATGTTGTTCGCAAGAACGGTGACCGGATTGATTTGAGGAAACTTGGAGAGGCGTTGGGATGTGAAGTCTTGGAAACCAGTGCCTTGAAAGGAGAAGGGAGCTTGGCTGTTGCTGAGAAGGCTGCAGAAATAGCCAGAAGGCGGACTGCGGGGGAACCTCCTCATGTCTTTACGGGAAGTGTGGAGCATGCCATAGCGCATATTGAAGAATCCATCTCTGGTAAGGTCGATGGCAAGGTGCTGCGTTGGTATGCCATCAAGTTGTTTGAAAGGGATAAGAAGATCCATGAGGAATTGCATCTGGATGCCGAGCTTTCCGCCCATCTTGAAGGACATATCGCCGACTGTGAGAAAGAGTTGGACGATGATGCCGAAAGCATCATCACCAATCAACGGTATGCCTACATTGCAAAGGTGGTCCAGCAGGCGGTACGAAAGAAAGCAGCTCCCCATAGTCTTACCACTTCGGATAAGATCGATAAGGTTGTCACCAATCGTATCTTGGCGCTTCCAATATTCGCCGTTGTCATGTTCCTTGTCTATTACGTGTCAATCAGCACGGTAGGTAACTTTGTGACCGGATGGACAAATGACACTCTTTTTGGAGAGGTTATAAGCGGGAATCTCCGTTCCTGGTTGGAGGCTGTGGGTACTATGCCTTGGCTGACAGGTCTGGTGGTCGATGGAATTGTGGGTGGTGTCGGGTCGGTGCTCGGCTTTGTTCCTCAGATGCTGATTCTGTTCTTCATGCTTGCTCTTCTTGAGGATGTGGGCTATTTGGCTCGTGTCGCCTTTATTATGGATCGGGTCTTCCGTAAGGTGGGGCTTTCCGGCAAGAGTTTCATCCCCATGCTGATTTCTTCAGGGTGTGGTGTTCCTGGTGTCATGGCATCACGCACCATTGAGCAGGACAGGGACAGGAAGATGACCATCATGACAACCTGTTTTATTCCTTGCGGTGCAAAAATGCCTATCATCGCCTTGTTTGCAGGCGCACTATTCGGTGGTTCAGGACTTGTGGCGACATCTGCCTACTTCATTGGTGTCGCAGCGGTCATCATCAGCGGTATTTTATTGAAGAAGACCAAGTTGTTTGCTGGTGATCCTGCTCCTTTTGTAATGGAACTTCCTGCCTATCATGTTCCTTCCGCCTCAAATGTCCTTCGTGCGACCTGGGAGCGTGGCTGGAGTTTCATCAAGCGTGCGGGGACCATTATTTTGCTTTCCGCTGTCATATTGTGGTTCTTGCAGAGCTTTGGGTTTGTAGACGGTTCCTTTGCAATGGTGGAAGACAACAATTCCAGTCTTCTGGCTTCTATCGGTAGGTTTGTCGCTCCATTGTTCGCTCCTCTTGGTTTTGGGAATTGGAAGGCTGCAGTGGCTACCTTTACCGGTCTGATTGCCAAGGAGAATGTCGTCGGTACCTTCGGAGTCCTCTATGGTTTTGCAGAAGTCGCCGAGGATGGTGCGGAGATTTGGTCGTCCCTGGCCGCAGACTTTACTCATCTTACTGCTTACAGCTTCATGATTTTCAATCTGTTGTGCGCACCTTGTTTCGCTGCTATGGGTGCCATCAAGCGCGAGATGAACAATGCCAAATGGACTTGGGCCGCCATCGGGTACATGACCGGGTTTGCTTATATCGTTTCCTTGATTGTTTACCAGTTTGGGAAATTGTTCAGTGGAATGGGTTTTGGCTTCGGAACCTTCGTGGCTTTGGTATTTACCGTTGGTCTGGGGTATCTGCTGTTCAGGAAGAATCGGTATCGTGACGATATTGTGACCGTAAAGCTTGAGAGCTGATGGTGTCTTTTACTATGGTTCGTACTCTCTTTTTTCTGGATAACAAGGTGCGTGATGTTTTTACACCTTGTTTTTGTACTCATCCTTATTTTTCCTAGGATTATTTTGGTTATGGATATCGTTTTGCTGATGCAGACTGGAAAATGTTTTTTTTGTTTCTCTAACATTTATTTACTGAAAACTGTATGATTCTTCCTAAAATCGAGTAGCTGTCAGGCATAAAACCAAATTGACAGCTACTCGTTTTTTTATTGTCGGGGGAACTAGATAGAAGGTGAATTGAACAGGAAGAAAAAGGAAATATTTCGGCGATACCTGTCTTGATTTCTGAAAAGCCAAGCGGATTGCTG